>NZ_JBSGYQ010000004.1:0-182283 GCF_053610585.1 Streptomyces sp. NPDC054887
GTGGTCCGCCTGCGCCCCAGGCGCGGTGGACCACACCGTCACCCGTGGCACGACGGGCGTACGCGGTGTGGCGTGGCTCGGGTCGCGGGACCCGTACGGAACGCCTTTCATGGACTGACGGCGGGGTGCTCCGCCGCCCGCAGCCACTGAGTAGGAACGACGCCCTGTGCTTCACGGTGACCGTCTTCGCCACCGTCGCTTTCGGTGACATGGTGCCGGTCCCGCAGACCGCGCGCTGCGCATGGTTGCCAACCTCGTCCTGGTGGGGCTGAGCGCGAAGGTCATGGTCGCAGTGGTACGGCTCGGACTGGAGCGGCGTCAGACCACTGCGGCGCCGGAAGAGCCTGAACCGTGATGCCTTCGTCGACGGCCCGGAAGGACTGCACCGGATGACTCCGCCGAAAGCCCGCCCGGCCCCGGCCCCCACGGCTGAGGAACCCGACGAGGCCGCACGGCTGCGGGCTCTGCTGCGCACCCCCGCGTACCGCAAGGTCCTGGTCTTCAGCGCGCTGATCGGTGTCCCGATCTCCCTTGCCTCGTTCTGGTTCCTCGTCGCCCTGCACGAGCTGGAGCACGTGCTGTGGGCGGACCTGCCGCAGGCACTCGGCTGGGACACCCCGCCGGCCTGGTGGCCGCTGCCCCTGCTCGCCGTGGCCGGCGTCGTCGTGGGACTGGTGGCGACCCGTCTGCCCGGCGCGGGCGGTCACATTCCGGCGTACGGGCTGCACGCGGTAGCGCCCTCTGCGGTCGCTCTGCCCGGGGTGATCATCGCTGCGACCGCCAGCCTGCCGCTCGGTGCCGTTCTCGGCCCGGAAGCGCCCCTGATCGCGCTCGGCGGCGGTCTGGCCCTGCTCTTCGGGCGCCTGGTCCGGGCGCCCGCCACCGCGCAGAGCACCGCGCTGCTGGGCGCGGCCGGCGCGGCGGCGGCGATCGCCGCCGTCTTCGGCAATCCGCTCATCGGCGCCGTACTGCTGATCGAAGTGGCCGGCGTGGGCGGTCCGCAGCTGTTCGTCATCATGCTCCCCGCGCTGCTGTCGAGCGGTGTGGGAGCTGTGGTGTTCACCGGTTTCGGACGCTGGACCGGCCTCCGGACGGGCAGTCTCCACGTGCACTTCCCCACGTCGCCGCCGCGTCTGGACACCGGCGACGTGGTGTGGTCGGTCGTGCTGGCCGTGGGCGTCGGCGCGCTGGTGCACCTGGTGATCGTCGGCGGTCGGCTGACCGCCGCCTTCGTGGCGTACTCGCCATTCGTCCGAACGGTGGTGTTCGCGGTGGCAGCCGGAGGCTGCGCCGTCCTCTACGCGCTGATCACGGGCCGCGACCCCGCCGAAGTCGCCTCGTCCGGCCAGGCGACACTGGGCGGACTCGCCGCCGATCCGCACGCCTGGGGCGCGGGCGCCCTGCTGGCCGTCCTGCTGTGCAAAGCCGTCGGGTACGCCCTGTGCCTGGGCAGCCTCCGCGGTGGCCTGGTGTTCCCCGCACTCTTCCTGGGCGCGGCGGCAGGTGTGCTGCTCGCACCGCTGCCCGGTCTCGGTGTGATCCCCGGCGCTGCCGCGGGCATGGCCGCGGCAGCGGCGGCCGCTCTGCGACTGCCGGTCAGCAGCGTGGCGCTGGTGGTCCTCGTACTCGGTAACGCGGAGACGATTCCGGTGGTGATCCTGGCGGCCGTGACGGCCTTCGTCACCGCCGAGCTGCTGCCACCGGGCCCGTCGGCCGCGCCGCCGCCCGCGCGCGAGAAAGCCGCGGGCGGTGCCAGCCGTGAGGACTGACCGGGCACGGCGAGCGGGGTCCCGCCGTCAGTAGCCGTCGTCCGCCGAGCGGTTCCGCTGCACCCAGCCGCGTATCCGGGTCCGGACGCCCGGCGGCGTCCATGAATGGGTGACGGCCGTCTGGCCCGTCAGACCGGCAGCCAACTGAGCCGCCGAAGCACATCGGCCCACGCCGCAGGCGTATCGGCGGCGGAACACTGCCCGAGTGGCCAGGCGGGCGCAATGGGTGTATGCGCGCCGTGGCTTTCCGCGTCGCGGCGCGGTGCGGCTCGTACGGCCGAAGTGGCGCCGGGGAGTGGCTCGGGTCAAATTGGAGGTATCCGACTCACCGGACGGAAACGCCTCGGCGGGCAGGCCAACGAACTGAAGGAACCTGTCATGACAGCACACGTGAGCGAATCCGGCCCGCGAAGGGCTACGCACGGCACCGGCTGGCTGGTGTTCGCCGCCGTCATCATGATCTTCAGTGGCATCATGACGCTGCTCGGAGGCATCTCGGCCATCGCCGAGGACGATGTCTTCCTCGCCACGCGCAACTACGTCTACGAGCTCGATCTCACCGGGTGGGGATGGATCCACCTCATCCTGGGCATCGTGATCACGCTCACCGGTTTCGCGTTGCTCAGGGGGGCCACCTGGGCCAGGGTGGTCGGTGTGGTGCTGGCCGGACTCAGCATGATCGCGAACTTCATGTGGCTGCCCCACACGCCCTGGTGGGCGGTGCTGATCATCGCGATCGACGCCTTCATCATCTGGGGGCTGTGTGTCGCTCCCTCGCCGTCGGACAGGTGAGTGCGGGACTGCCGGGAGACAGCGGTCGGTGACATGTAGAAGCCGACCTGCTGTCTCCGGCATGTCCAGCGGTACGAACTTCCCACGCCGGAGCGCCTCCGTGAGCACACCCCGGTTCGACGACACCACGGACTTCGAAAGCGCGGACCGCGGCTTCGTCGCGGCGCTGTGGTCCTCACCGACGAGGGACGTCGGCGGGACTCAAGCTGACCCTCACCAAGCCCCAGCTGATCGGCCTTCTCGCGGGTCAGGGCGTCGACGCGGTCGAGCACACCGGTGAACTGAATCTGCTCGGGCGCCTGTTCTCGCGCTTACGGGGTCCAGTCGCCCAGCCAGTCCGAGACGTCCTGGGCCGCGGCCTGGGTGTCGGTCAGATGGGGCCGGTCGATGCTCTTCGGGCCGGCGCCCGGACCGGTGTTCATGTACTCGGCGAAGCGGTCGTCCTTCCAGGAGAAACCGCCCATGTCGGTCCAGGGAGTCCGCTTGATCGCGGCGCTGAGGGTGGAGTTGCGGACGGTGACCTGCGGGTCGGCCGTGGTATCGCCGCCCGGATGCCAGTTCCGGCCGAGATGGAACGAGGACGCGGTCACGTCACCGTTGACCGTTGAGCGGTTGATGAGGATGCCGTTGCGGCCCGCGGGCGTGCTCGGGGCGGTGATGTAACCGGCCGAGGTGCCGTTCCACCGCTTCTTGAGGGTGATGACCGACCGGTCGATCACAGCGGTGGCTCGGCCGAAGAGGAAGTCGACGTTGCCGACGATGTAGGAGTTGGTCACGTAGACGCGGCCGGGCTTGTCCTTCGCCGCGGTCTCCAGCTCCAGGGTGTCCTGGTCGCCGGTGACGATGAGGCCGTCCAGCACGATCTTGTCCGCGGTCGTCAGCAGGGCGACCGCCTGATGACCGTTCAGGGACTGGTTCGCGGCCTCGTCGAAGTCGTTGGAGACGGTGAGGTTGCGGAGCCGGGAGTCGTCCGACCGGACGGCGACCGTGGCGCTGCCCGGAGTGCCGTACGTGCCCGAACCGTCCGGTTTCCGCATGCCGGCCGCGTTGCCGTACACGATGACCGTGTCCTTGCGGCCGGCGCCCGAGCCCTGGATGGTGACGTGCGGCTTGTTCGCCGGAACGTCCACGGTCTCGCGGTAGGTACCCGGCTTGACGGAGACGACGACGCGGGACGGGTTGCCGATGGGTACGGCGTCCACCGCCGCCTGGACCGTCCGGTACTGGCCGGTGCCGTCCTTGGCGACGGTGAGGGTCCGGGTGGCGGCAGCGGCGGTCGCGGTCGCCGTACCCAGGGCGGCCCGTGGGCCGGCTTCGGACTTCACCAGTGCCGGCACGCCGCGGGTGGCGTCCAGGCTGTAGCCGTAGTACTTCTTCGGGTCGAAGGCCGTGCCGCCGCTCTCGTTGCGTCCGCTCGTGCCGGAGAAGATGTTGCCGCGCTGGGCGAGAGCGGCGGTCGCGTCCCTGATCACGGGGTTGTTCATGCCCTGGAAGTAGGAGTTCTCCAGCAGCATCCGCGTCCTGCCGCGTGCGTAGTTGCCGTAGGCGGACGTGATGGACGTGCCCGGTGTGTCTTCCATGAAGTTGTTGTAGAGGTGCGCGTGTGCGGCGTTGTCCGTGGACGGGTTGCGCTGCTCCGTCTCCCGCATCCAGTTGTGGTGGATCGTGATGTCGGTGACGAGATTCTGCGTCCATCCGATGCCGAAGGCCTTGTTGGCGTTGCTCAGCCTGTTCCAGGACACCGTCACGTACGTGCTGTCCTTGCGGACGTCGATCAGCCCGTCGGCGGTGTGCCGCAGGTCGTTGTGGTCGATCCACACATGGTGGGCGCCGTCCATCTGGACGGCGTCGAAGTCGTGCTCCTTGTCGTTCCACAGGCCCTGGTACGAGTCGCGGATCGTCAGGTTGCGGATGATCACGTTGTGCACACCCTGGCCGAGGAAGAAGCCGCCGCCGACGATGTGCCCCCGGGTCCCGGAGCCGATGATCGTCTTGTCCGAAGCGACCTTGATCTCCTTGCCGACGGGGGCCATGTTGATCGTGCCTGCGACGACGACGACGTACGGCTCCGAGGCCGTGACGTACTTCTCGAGGTCGGCGAGCGTCTTGACGGTGACGGTCCTGCCGCCCCGGCCGCCGTACGTACCGTTCTGCCCGAGAGCGTCGACCGAGGCGAACCCGTCGGCGGCGGCAGTCGCCCAGGCCGGAGCCTCCGCCGCTGCGGCCCTCCGCGCTTCCCCGGGCCCCAGCCCGAACACGGACCCGTACGCCAGGACTCCGGAAGCGGCGAGCGCCAGCGGAACGCCGATGGCCAGGCCCTTGCGTTGTCTGCGGTGACGGGCCGTGCGGCTGGTTGCACTCATGCGGGGTTCCGTTCCGTGAAGTGAAGTCTGTGAAGGGGCGATCGATGCAGGGTTGCCGCTGCCGGCGAAAGGGTTGCCGTGCCCGTCGGGAAAAGGACGAGAGGTGCCTGCCGTCCGCCGGCGACAGGCGTCGTGGAACGAGGCCATTTGTGCGGCCGTCGCTGTTCGAGTCCGATTACCTCACTGTCGAACACGCGAAAATCTATGGTGACTGGAGTAGACATTGGTCTGTGGTGTGGTTACTGTTTCTCTCGTAACCCAGAGAGACCGCAGGGCCCGGCAGAGAAGAACTGCCGGGCGCAGTACCGCAGTTGCAGGTCGGTACGGTGGTGGAGTTTCGGAGCCAGGGCTGTTGCAGGACGGCGACGGGACTGACGACCGGACCGGGTGGCCCGCAGTGATCAGGGGCCGCCGCGAGCAGTACCGCAGTTGACGCGGTGGCAGTGCCCCGCTTGGTAAGAAGTTGAGAACCGAGGGAAGGAACGGAGGGACCGAGCGCCATCAGGATCGCCCGGGCGGAAGTCATGGGCCCGGGTACCGCAGGACATCGACAGTGAGGTGGTCTCCGGTCAAGCAACCGCGATCCCCGCGCCCCCGACGCAATCCCGGTCGGGTACGCGGACACAAGAGGCCGGCGCAGTGCGAGGGCCGGCAGATGGTGTAGCAGTTCCTTCGGGGCCCTGGTGCCGTACGGCGCCAGGGCCCTCCATGTGTGCGCCCGCCGCGACATCACACTCGACATCCCGCTCGTACAGCCCCGGCGCCTGGGTGCCCGGGAGCTGTCGTCCCGTGTCTCCAAGCGGATGGTCCACCGCGCGCCGACGGTCACCTTTGCGGGCGGTACGGACACTTCGGGCACCGCGGCCCAGATGGCCGAGAACCGGAAACGGCCGCCTCCGCGCTCGCTCCTCGCCGCCCGCCGGCCTCCGTCGGCCTGCCATCCAGTCCGTGGAACGTGTCTTACCCCATGGCTCTACCGATGAGTAACATGCGCGCACCACCCAGCACCACACACCGCCTCCCCCCGGCGGCAAGGAGCAAGTCGATGTCGTACCAACGCCCCTTCCCGGACCCCCCTCCGCCGCGCGGCGCCTGGAGTGACGGGCCCGTACAGACCTGGGACACACCGCTGCCGGCTGCCGGCCGGGAGGAGCGGTCGCACCCGCACACCCCGCGCGGGGACCTCGACGCGCTGCGCTCCGGGTACCGCAGACTGCGCCGCGTCTCGACGTTCACGGCACTCGCGTACTTCGTCCTCTTTCTCATACTGTCGGCGTTCGCGCCCGATATGATGACGAGCCAGATCACCGGCGGGCTCACCGTCGGCCTGGTGCTGGGTCTCTGCCAGTTGCCGGTGGCGCTCGGGGCGATCGCCCTGTACGAGCGCATCGCGCGCAACCGCATCGACCCCCTGTCTGCCACCATCCACGAGCAGATCCTGCGAGTGGCACAGGAGCCCCGCAGCACCCGGGCCCGCCGCGGCCCCCGCGGGGACGCGCCCGCGCACCCCGTGGGGCAAGAGCAGTGGCAGTGGCCGGACGGATCCGCGGGAGGTGCCCGGTCATGACCGAATTCAGCTCCGGCGCTCAGACGATGTCCCTCATCGCGTTCATCGCGGTCATCACGGTCACACTGCTGGTCTGCGTGACGACCGGACCCGATCACGACGACCTCGGCGAGTTCTACACCGGCTACCGCTCGTTGTCGCCCATCCAGAGTGGCCTCGCCATCGCCGGTGACTACATCTCGGCCGGCACCGTGCTCGGCACCATCGGCATCATCGCGCTCCTCGGCTTCGACGGCATCACGCTCACCCTCAGTACCGTGCTCTCACTGGTTCTGATGATGTTCCTGCTCGCCGAACCTCTGCGGAACGCCAGCCGGTTCACGATGGGCGATGTCTTCACCCACCGCGCACCCGGTTCCCTCGTGCGGATCACGGCGTCCATCGTCACCCTGGCCGCGCTGCTGCCGCTGGTCATCTTCCAGCTCGCCGGCGCGGGCGACCTGCTGTCCGTCGTCCTCGGCTTCGACTCCGACGGCTTCAAGACCGGAGCGATCGTCTTCCTCGGTCTCCTGATGATCGTGTACGCGGCCATCGGCGGCATGAAGGGCACCGCCTTCATCCAGATCGTCAAGACCGTCGTCCTGCTCGGCGCGGCCACCGCCGTCGCGGTGCTCGTTCTCAAGCGGTTCGACTTCAGCCTGCCCGCGCTGCTGGACGCCGCCAAGGAGGGGAGCGGCGCCGGGGACGCGTACCTCGCCTCCGGCCTCCAGTTCGGAGGTGACGACTTCGACATGATCGGCACCCAGCTGACAGTCGTGCTGGGCGCGGCGGTGCTGCCGCACATCACCATGCGCATGTTCAGCTCGCGCAGCGCGACCGCCGTGCGGCGGTCGCTGTCCTGGGCCGTCTCCACCGTCGTCGTGACCTGTCTGCTGCTCGCCGTCATCGGCTTCGGCGCGGCCGCCGTCGTCGGGCACGAAGGTCTCGTCGCCGGAGACCCGCAGGGCCAAACGGCGTTCCTGATGGTCAGCCAGGCTCTCAGCGGTACGGACCCGAACACGGTCGAGACACTGCTGTTCACGGCGGTGGCCACGGCGGTCTTCCTCACCCTGCTCGCCTCGGTCGCCGGGATCACCCTCGCCTGTGCCAACACCCTGGCGCACGACCTCATCGCGCACGGTCTGCGGCGCAAGGCCGCTCTGAAGCACTCCACGGAGATGGCGGTGGCCCGTACCGCGGCGGCCGGAGTGGGGCTCGTCGCGATCTCGTTCGCTGCCGCCGCCCGGCACCTGAACCTCCAGGCGCTGCTGACCCTCTCCTTTTGCGTCGGCGCGTCCGCGATAGCCCCCGCGCTCGTCTACAGCCTCTTCTGGCGCCGCTACACCCGCGCGGGCCTGATCGCCACCCTCGTCGTGGGCACGGCGGCAAGCATCGTGCTGACCATCGGCAGCAAACTGGTGTCCGGATCGCCGCAGTCGGTCTTCCCCGACCACGACTTCAACTGGTTCCCGTTCACGACGAGCGGCATCGTCTCCGTCCCGCTCGGCTTCCTGGCCGGCTGGCTCACCACAGTCCTCTTCGACCGCGACGCGGCCGACCAGCGACGCCGGTACGAAGAGCTGGAGCCGACGATCCTGGCAGGCACTCCGGCAACGGCGGGCGACAGAACCTCCTGACCGCGACAGCCCCACCGGAAGCGGACGCCCGGCAGGTCAGGAGCCGGGCGTCCGCCCTCCAGCGCGTGACGAGTGCGCGCGGGGAGGGCCTTTGCTGTGGACGGTCCGCGGCGAGCGCGGACGGCGAACCGTATGACCGATTGGGGTGCTAGATGTTCCATCTGCTCCCGATATGATGCGCTTCGTGATCACTTCAAGGCAGCTTCGGCGCCGTCGTCCTCACCACGGCGGCGGGTGGGACGCTGCCTTGCTGTCACCGGTGATCCTTACGATCCTCATCGCCGGGCTGGCGTTCTCCACCCCGAGAGAAATCGCCTTCAGCCGCCTGCTGCCCGCCGCGCCCGCCCTGGCCGCCGCGATGTGGCCCGTTCTCCCCACGATCCTGCTGGGGGCGTTCTGCCTGCTGGTCATGATCGGCCTCAGCTTCGCCTACACCGACCTGGGGACTCCGTACACGGCCGCCGCGATCATCACAGTGACATTGGCGGCCGCGTACGCGAGCCATGTCCGGCTCCAGCGGGAGGAGGCGTTCATCCGCCTCCGACTCGTCGCCGACGCGGCCCAGAAGGTGCTGCTGCGGCCCCTGCCGAGCCGCATCGGGGGAGTGGGGATCGAGTCGCTGTATCTGGCGGCCCAGGAGCAGGCCCGGATCGGCGGCGACTTCTACGAGGCCGCCGACACACCGTACGGAGTCCGGCTGCTCATCGGCGACGTACGCGGCAAGGGCCTGTCCGCGGTGGGCGCGGCCTCGGCGGTGATCAACTCCTTCAGGGAGGCGGCGTACGACGAACCGGATCTCAGGGGCATCATCCAGCGACTGGAGATCAGCATCACGCGTTACAGCGCGGCCTTCCCCGCCCAGGATCTGCCCGAGCGCTTCGCCACCGCCGTACTCGCCGAAATCCCCCACGGCGGCGGCCAGGTCAGGCTGCTCAACTGCGGCCACCCGCCACCGCTGCTCGTGCACGGCGGTGAGGTGCGCGTCGTGGATCCCACCACCGTCTCGCCGCCGCTCAACCTCGCGACACTCCTCGGCAACCAGTACTGCGTGGACACCGTCGCCTTCGTCCCCGGCGACCAGCTGCTGCTCTACACGGACGGCGTGACGGAGACCCGGGACCGCACAGGCGAGTTCTTCCCGCTCCCTGACTGGATGCGCCGCCAGGGCCCGACGCCGCCCCGAGAGGTGCTCGACCGGCTGCACCGGGACCTGCTCGCCTACAGCGGCGGTAACCTCGACGACGACATCGCGGCCCTCGCCGTACAGTCCTCACGCCCCTGGGTCCAGGAGCATCTCGCGTAGTCCGGCGTCGGCGTCTGAGCACGGGCCCCGAACGAATGGGGCGACCTGGAGCAAGACGCTCGGCTTCACGGCGGCCCGGCCCCTGCGGCAGTGCGGGCCTCACCACCGCCGCTCGCAGTCGCCGACACGTGCGCCGGGAGGCGGCGTACGGACGGCACGCAGAGAAGCGCCAGAGCGGCGGGGACCGCGACGAGCGTCATCGCGTACAGAGTGGGCCGCACACCGACGGACTCGGACACCGGACCGGCGAGCGCCAGGCCCAGCGGCATGAGT
Organism: Streptomyces sp. NPDC054887; assembly: GCF_053610585.1. NCBI lineage: Bacteria > Bacillati > Actinomycetota > Actinomycetes > Kitasatosporales > Streptomycetaceae > Streptomyces > Streptomyces sp. NPDC054887. The sequence goes on from NZ_JBSGYQ010000004.1 coordinate 9,684, forward strand.
CCTGCCGACAGCAGGTAGTCGTACGAACTCACCCGGGACAGGGCCGTTTCCGGCACGTGCGTCTGCAACGCCGTCTCCCACAGGACGAAGAAGAGGGAAACGGCGACGCCGGTGACCGCTTCGAGAATCGCGATCCAGACGAGCGGGGCGCCGGATCCGATGACGACCGCCTGGCAGGAGGCCATGGCGAGCGCTGCCGCGGCCACGGCCATGGGCCGCGCGACCTTGAGCCGGTAGGCGCACACGTCACCGGCGATCGAGCCGACGCCGAAGGCGGCGACCACTACCGCCCAGCCTGCCGCACCGCCCCACTCGCGCTCGGCGAGGACGGGGCCCAGCACGAAGACGGACGGCAGCACCACGACGTGATAGACCGCCATGGCAGCCATGCCCGACCTCAGCCAGCTCCGGCCGCGCACCTGCGCCCAGCCTTCGCGCAGATCCCTCCAGAACGTCTCCCCACCCGTGACCTTCCGTGTCCCGGGGGGCGTCTCGCGCGGTCTCAGCCGTGCCAGGAACGCGGCACTGACCGCGAACGTCAGGGCGTCCAGGGCCAGGGCGCCCCCCGGGCCGGCCAACGCGACCAGGCCACCGGCCAGCGCCGGACCCAGCACCAGCCCGGACGACTGGACGAACCCGCGCAGGGCATTGGCCTCCCGCAGCCGGCCGGGCGCGACGACGAGGGGCATCAGCCCCGTGGCGGCGGGCATGAAGAACGCGTCCGCCGTGCCGAAGAGAATCATCAGCAGGGCCAGATGAGGCACCTCGGCGACGCCGGTCAGCAGCAGCACGGCGATGAGCCCCTGCACCACGCACCGCACCACGTCGGAGACCAGCATGATGCGGTGCCGGCGGAAGCGGTCCGCCCACACCCCGCCCACCAGGGTGAACAGGAGCATGGGCAGCAGACCGGCGGCCGCCACAAGCCCGACATCGGCGGCTGACCCGCCCACCGAGAGCACCGCGAAGGGCACGGCCACGAACGACACACGGTCGCCCAGCACCGACAGCGACTGTCCGGCGAACAGGCGGGCGAACTGCGGCTCATCACGCAACACGCCAGGGACCAGGGATTTCATGCGGTCGCCGTTCAGGGCCGGGAGAGCGGGATGTGCAGCCGCCCGATGGTAGAGAAGGGCGTCCTCGCCAGTCACCTGGATTTCCTCCGGGCCGGAGCCCGTCAGGCATTCTCGTCCGGGAAGTCCGGCGCGACCCGGACCCGGACCGGCGCTCGCCGTGGGAGGCCGCATCACCGGTCAGGTGACCGGGACGTGGGCGTGGTGTGGACGGTGTGTGAATCTTCGTGCGGTCCGGCGGTGCTCGTCGAGCGGGCACAGCCCTCGTTCTCCGGTGGCAGCCACGGTTCTCCGGGGGCCCCTCGCCGGGCTCGTGGCGGACGGGCTGGTTGCACGATGTCCGCCGACTGCGGGACTGTTGTCATCCGACATCTGTTTTCTTCGCTGAGTGAGGTGAGGGTCACGCGTAGGGGCCCCGTTGCATGACTTCGACCCCCGCCGGTCCCCGTACCGGTACTGCCGGCACGGTGAGCGCTGCGAACGCCCCCTACCCGGTAGTGGTGATGGACGCGGACGGGCGCGTGACGGACCTCAACGACGCGGCCCGTCAACTCTTCCCCGCCGCGCGCACCGGATGGCTCCTGCCATCACCTTCCTGGCTCGCCTCCGCCGGCAGGCGTCCTGAGCCGATGCCCGTGAGCGGCGCGGTGGGCGGGCGCTCCTTCTCGGCGCACCCGTCCGTCCTGGCCGGCGGCGCCACGGCGTGGTGGCTCGTGGACGAGACCGACTACACGTCGGCGATGGGGGAGTTGGAGGCGGAACGCCGGCGCACACGGTTCCTCACCGAGGCGTCCGGTGCCCTGCTGGCCTCGCTGAACCTGCACCGGTGCATGGAAGTCACCGCGCGTCTGGCCACGGAACACCTCGCCGACGCCGCGCTGGTCATCGCGCCCACCCCCGCCAGGCAGATGCCGGTGGTCGTCTGCGACCACCGGGGCGAGATCATCCACGACACGGTCTCCGAGGCGCCGGACACCGTGCCGGGCCTGGCCGAGGCGCTGCGGGGCTTCCCACCGGTGCCGTCACGGTGGATAGACCCCGCCACTGCCCCCGACTGGATGGTCCCGGCGGGATTCGGCGAGGTCGGATCGCTGGCGATCACGCCCCTGCCCGGCCACGGCGTACCGGCCGGAGCGCTGATCCTGCTGCGCCGCGCGCAGCAGGCCGCCTTCAGCGACGCGGAAGAGGCGCTGGCCGGGCTGTTCGCCGCCCGGGCCGGCGCGGCGATGTCGGCAGCCCGCCTCTACGCCGAGCAGAACGCCATCTCCGACACCCTGATGCGGGAACTTCTTCCCCCCGCCCTCCGGCAGGTCGAGGGCGTCGAGTTCGCCGGCGGCTACCGGCCCAGCGTCGACGCCGAGCGCATCGGCGGCGACTTCTACGACGTCCACCCGCCCGGCGAGGACTGCCCCGAAACCCTCGCCGTGCTCGGGGACGTGGCCGGCAAGGGTCTGGAAGCCGCGGTGCTCACCGGCAAGATCCGTAACACACTGCACGCCCTGCTGCCCATGGCCGACGACCACGCCAAGATGCTGCGCCTGCTGAACAACGCCCTGCGCAACAGCCACCACACCCGCTTCGCGACCCTCGTGTTGGCCTCCGTACGCCGTGAGGGACACGACGTCGTGCTGCGGCTGACCTCGGCGGGGCACCCCGCGCCGCTGCTCGTGCGCCGCGACGGAACCGTGGAGGAGGCGGACACCCGCGGGACACTGATCGGCGTACTGCCGACCCTCACCTCCCGTACCGCGCACGTCCGACTCGCGCCGGGAGAGACCTGCCTGCTCTTCACCGACGGCGTCACCGAAGCCAAGGGCGGCCCGCTGGGCGACACCATGTTCGGGGACCAGCGCCTCAAGCGCGCGGCGGCCGAGTGTGCGGGCATGCCGGCCGCGGCCGTCGTCGAGCGGATCCAGATGGTCGCCTCCCAGTGGATCGGCGACGGACGCCACGACGACATCGCCGTTGTCGCCATCACCGCACCTCGCGGTACTCACCTCAGTGCCGTGGACGGGACGACCCGGGGCAGGTTCACGGCATGACCACCCACATCACCGACCTCGGCAAAGAGCCGGACCGGCTCAGATCCGGCGCCCGCCCCACCACGCCGCACCGTGACGAGACCGCCCTTCCATGGGCGGACAGACTCTGGGTCGCCGTCCGCGCGGGCGACGAGTACGCGGCCGTGAACACTGTCACCGACGCCGTGCGGGCCGGCCTCGATCCCGAGGCGGTGCTGCTCGACGTGATCGGCGCGGTCCAGCGCAAGGTCGGCACCGAATGGGCCGCCAACCGCATGAGCGTGGCCGACGAGCACGCCGCCACCGCCATCAACGACCGTGTCATCGCCACCCTGCCCATCCGCCGGCCCGACGCGGCGTGCGGAAGAGTGACGGTCGCCTGCGTGGACCAGGAGTGGCACGCCCTGCCCGCCCGCCTGGTGGCCGAGACGCTGCGGCTGCGCGGCTGGCAGGTGGACTACCTCGGCGCGCAGGTGCCCACCGCTCACCTGATCAGCCACATACACCGCACCGGACCGTCCGCGGTGTGCCTGTCCAGCTCGCTGCCCACCCGCCTGCCGCTGGCCCACGCCGCCATCACCGCGTGTCAGGCCACCGGCACCCCCGTCATGGCCGGCGGTCTCGCCTTCGGGGCCGACGGCCGCTACGCCCGCCTGCTGGGCGCCGACGCCTGGGCGCCCGACGCGCGCGCGGCGGCGGACCGGCTCGCCGCCGGCCCGCTGCCCAAGCCGTCGGTCGCCCACCGGGCGATCGACGACCTGCCGCACTTGACCGACCAGGAGTACACCATGGTCGCCAAGTCCTCCAGGCACCTGGTGCGCGACACCTTCCAGCGCCTGGAACAACGCTTCCCGGCCATGAGGCACTACAGCGACGAACAGCGCGAACGCACCGCGGAAGACCTGGCCCACATCGTCGACTTCCTGACCGCCGCCCTGTACGTCGACGCCACGGAGGTCTTCACCGGCTTCCTCACCTGGACCGCGGAAGTACTCACCGCCCGCGAAGTGCCCGCCCACTCCGTCCTGGCGGGCCTGGACCTGCTCGAAGAACAACTGCGCGACTTCCCACGTGCCCGCCGCCTCCTCGAAGCCGGGCGTACCGCGCTCGCTTCCCACCCCCGGCCCCGAGACGCCGGACAGAATCCGTGACCACCCCGCCCGACGCGAACTCCGTCGTGCCCCAGTCGCCCGCCGGTCCGCGCACCGTGCACCTCGCCCTCACCGGCGACCTGGACTACGACACGTGCGGCGAACTGCTCCTGCAGGTACGAGCGGCCCTCCACGACTGCGAGGAGGCCGAGAACCTTCGCATGGACTGCCAGGAGCTCGGGGTGGTCGACTCCATGGGGCTGTCGACACTCCTGCAGATCCACCGTTCCGCCTGCGGGAAGGGCATCAGCTTCCACCTGCTCAACATCGGCCCAGCACTGGAACGCCTGCTCCGGCTCACCGGAACCTTTGACCACCTGACCGCGCCCGGGCCGGTTCCCCCACCGCTCGCTTGACGATCCCAGCCCGGGGCCGCACTGCCTGAACCGTCTACGGCCGTGCGGCTGGGCCCGTCAATCCGCCTAGGGCGAGGCCGAGTTGTTGGCAGTGCGCGCCGACCGACCTCGCGGCGCCACATGGTATGGACCTGACAATCGTCGACGGCTACGCTGACCGGACTCGCACCTGAGAGCGCTCTCAGACATCGTCGCCGTACCCGCGACCACCATCCACCGCCTCTTCCCGGAGGAACCATGAGACGCCTTCCCGTCCTGCGTGCCGCCTTGTCGGCGTTACTGATCACCGCTGCTCTGAGCACAACCGGTGCCGGAGCCGCAGCCGTTGCCCCCGCGGAAGGGCACCGCCAGTCCGCGTCCGCGGGCCTCCTCGACGCCATGCGCGAGGACTTGGGCCTGACACGGCAACAGGCCGAGCAGCGCCTCGCGGCGGAGCGTGCGGCGGTGCGGACCGAGCGCAAGGCCGAAAAGATCGCCGGACCCGCCTACGGCGGCTCGTGGTTCGAGCCGGCGAGGGGTCGGCTCGTCGTGGCCGTCACGGACGAGAAGCGGGCCGCCGGGGTACGCGCGCTGGGCGCCGACACCCGACTCGTCCGCCACAGCGCGGCGCTCCTCGACCGGGCGAAGAGCCGTGTCGACGCCTTGGACGCGCCCGCCGGGGTGGCCGGCTGGCACGTCGATCCCCGGGCGAACCGGGTGGTCGTCACGCTGGTGCGCGCCGACCGGCACAGCCGGGCCGTACGGGCCTTCGTGGACCGGGCCCGTCGCGCCGGGCCCGTCGTCGTCGCCGAGACGCAGCGGGCCCCGGTCACCTACGCGGCGGGCACGGTCGGCGGCGACCCGTACTACACCGGAAACGTCCGTTGCTCGATCGGTTTCTCCGTGCACGGCGGGTTCGTCACCGCCGGCCACTGCGGCCGTGCCGGAGCCGCTGTGCGCGGCTGGGACGGGAGCGCGATGGGAACGTTCCAGGGCTCGTCCTTCCCCGGCGACGACTACGCGTACGTCAGCATTCACAGCGGATGGTGGACGGTCCCGGTGGTACTCGGCTGGGGCACCGTGCCGGACCGGCTGGTGCGGGGCTCCGCGGAGGCGCCCGTCGGCGCCTCCGTCTGCCGCTCGGGCTCGACGACGCGGTGGCACTGCGGCACCGTCCTGGCGAAGAACGAGACCGTCAACTACAGCCAGGGCGCCGTCCACCAGATGACGAAGACCAGCGTGTGCGCCGAGGGCGGTGACTCCGGAGGCTCCTTCATCAGCGGGGACCAGGCCCAGGGCGTCACCTCTGGCGGATGGGGCAACTGCTCCACCGGTGGCCAGACGTGGTTCCAGCCCGTCAACGAGATCCTCGGACGCTACGGCCTCACCCTCCACACCGCCTGACGCGCACCGCACGGCCCCGATGCCGTAGCCCGGTGTCGCCGCTCCGGCGGCGGCACCGGCATCTCCACAGGCGCACGCCGTGGCCCGACCGCGTCCCGGAGGACCGCCCACCCCGAGCCCTCGCTAAGCGGGAAACGTACGCTCTCCTGGATGATCGCGGCGGCGCGGGAGGGCGGAGACGATACGCGGTCTGCAAGGATGTTCCACATGGATGTGACACCGGGAACTCGGCTGATCACGCTGAACGCGACGGGACAACGCGCCCGGCTCACAGCTCCGCAGGGGACCGCAGCGGCGATCGCCGCTCGCACCGGAGCGGCCGGATGATGTGCGGGACCAGCGACGAAGAAGATGGCCGCGCGGACGAACACCACGGGCCGCAGGACGAGCACGCCCGATTCTCCTCATTGCTGGAGGACAGCGCAGAGGACCTGTACGAGCACGCGCCCTGCGGCTACCTGTCCACCCTGATGGACGGCCGGATCGCGAAGGTCAACGCCACACTGCTGGACTGGCTCGGCTTCGAGCGCGGTGACCTGGTGGGCCGCAGGCACTTCTCCGATCTGCTGACCGTCGGAGGCCGGCTGTACTACGAGACACACTTCGCCCCTCTGCTGCAGATGCAGGGCGAGATCAGCGGCATCGCCCTGGAACTCAAGGCTGCCGACGGCTCGCGCCTGCCGGTCCTGATCACCTCCACGGTCCGCACGGGCAGCGACGGGCAGCCGCTGCTGATCCGCACCACCGTCTTCGACGCCCGCGACCGCCGCGCCTACGAGGCCGAGCTGCTGCGCGCCCGCAAGGAGGCCGACGAGGAACGCGACCGGCTGCAGCGCCTGAACGCGACCCTGCAGAAGACGCTGCTGCCGCCGGCGCTGGCGAACGTTCCGGGCCTGGACGTGGCCGCGCACTACCACATCGCCTCCGTCGACGAGGTCGGCGGCGACTTCTACGACCTGTTCCCTCTCGCGGCCGGCACCTGGGGGCTGTTCCTCGGCGACGTGTCCGGCAAGGGCGCCGCCGCCGCGGCCATCACCTCCCTGGCCCGCTACACCCTGCGCGCCGCCGCCGTCTACGACCCTGACCCGGCCGCCGTCCTCACCAACCTCAACACGGTCATGAACCACGAGTACCAAGGGAGCGACCCCCGCTTCTGCACCGTCATCTTCGGCCTCCTCACTCCCGACCACGACCAGGGCGGCTTCCGCGTCACCCTCGCCAGCGGCGGACACCCCCCGGCCCTGCTCATGCGCGCGGACGGCACCGCCGACTACCTCCCCACCCCCGGCGGGCAGCTCATCGGTGTCCTGACCGACGTCGACATCGCCACGGCCACCGTTCACCTCGGCCCCGGCGACACTCTTCTGCTGCACACCGACGGCCTGACGGAAGCTCACACGGCCGCAGGCGGCGACGACCGGTACGGCGACGAGGCCCTCCTCGGCTTCGGCCGGGCTCTGGCCCCCGCCACCGCATCCGGCACCATCCGTGCGGTCCGCGACCTGCTCGACACCTTTGGCTCCGGCGTGGACGACGACACCGCCGTCCTGGCCATCCACGTGCCCGGCCCCACCGGTCAGGAGCGGCACTGACCCAGTGGCCGGCCACCGCTCCCGGCCCGCTTGCCAGGGCCTGGCCGGGAGCGGCCTCTGGCACCCCTCACCGAGGAAAGGGTGCCGCAGCGGCGCCGAAGGGCCGCCCAACATCCTTCCCGGAATCTGCTTGCGACGGAGGCACTCCCTTGGAGTGGGGCCCCGAGACCACTCCTCAGAACAGCTCGCCCGAACTCCTGATCCCACGGGCCCACGGGGACGGTTCGCGGGTGGCCGTCCGGCGAGGGCTGCCTCCGGTGGATCGTCCGGCGTGTCCGCCGCGTACGGGCCGACGCCGCCGCGCACAGTGAACGTGTCGGCAGCCGCCCCTCGGCGGCCTCGCTTCACGACGGATGGAGATGCCAGTGACCGTGGTCAGTGACAGCACGACGGGTGAGGAGCTTGCCGAGCGCCTGCTGGAGGGGGTGGTGAACGAGCCGATGCGCGCGGCGACGAAGCTGCTGGGCGCCCATGGCGACGGTTACTGGCTCAGGCGTCTGACGCACGACCAGGAACTCGCGGCCCTGGTCGAGCTTCCGCTGATCGACCCGTCCGGCCGTTGTCCCACCGTCGACTGGGACGCCGTCGGCCGCCTTCTGAAGGTCCCGGGGTGGTCCCGCGGGGCGTCCAGGAGCCAGACGGCGGTGCTGGAGTTCGCCGCGTCGCTGCTGAGCCGGTGCCCGGTGCAGCTGGGGCGGGTGAGCCAGGCCGTGGACGACGCGGAGTTCCAGCTGCTCCTCGGGGCGATGGAGGAAGCCTCGTACGGCGATCCCCGCTGAGCCGTGCGGACCCCTCGACCGCACTGAGTGCGCGCCGCCACCGGCTGCCCTCATGCCGCCACGCCCGCCGGATGCGGCTCGCAATCGGCACCCTGCCGGAACTTCGGCCGCATGCGGAGCGGCCGGGCGCCTGTCCGGGCCCGGCCGCTGTGCCGCAGGGGCCTCACAGAGCCCTGACGTGGCTGGTGAGCCTGCCTTCCTCGTACCAGTGGAAGGTGAGGGCGAGCGGGGCGTCGTGGGTCTTCCAGGAGTCCTCCGGCCCCTGCTCCCACGGCAGGAGCGCGGTCGAGGCGATCCCGGGCGCGCACAGCAGCGGCAGGCCGGCGAAGACGGTGGCGGCGGCTGTGTGGGCGTGGCCGCACAGCACGGCGGCGACCTGGTCGTGGCGGGCCAGCACGTCGGCGAGTTCCTGCGGCTCGCGCAGCCCGATCCGGTCGATGTACGGCACCCCGAGAGGTACGGGCGGATGGTGGAACGCGACGAAGGCCGGCCGGTCGGGGGCGGCCGCGAGCGTCTCCTCCAGCCACCGCAGCGTCTGCGGCTCCAGCAGCCCCTCCGACCGCCCGGGGACCGAGGAGTCGCACATGAGGATCCGCACGCCGCCGATGTCGCGCACCTGGTTGACGGGAGCCGTGCCCGGGCGGCCGCCCAGCAGTACTTCCCGGAACTCCGGGCGCGCATCGTGGTTCCCGGGGCACAGCAGGACCTGGTGACGCTCGTGGAGCGGGGCCAGTGCCTCCACGGCCTGGCGGTACTCCCGCTCGGTGCCGCGGTCGGCGATGTCCCCGGTGATCAGGACGGCGTCCACGACGCCGGTGAGCCCGGCGAGGTACTCCACGGCCCGCCGGACGCGGGCCGCGCTCCGCGGGCTCCCGTCGAGGTGCAGGTCGCTCAGGTGGGCCAGAACGGTCATGCCTTGGCCTCTGCCGCCGCCTGCTCCTGCGCCTGCTCCCGTTCCTGTTCCCGGGCGGTGCGCCTCCCGGCGTGCCAGCGGGCCCACGTCCCCAGGCACATGGCGGCGGTCAGCCCCAGGATCCCGATGAGGCTGTGCTGCGACTGGTGCAGCCTCGGGTCGAAGAACTGGGCCAGGTACGTGATCACCAGGTTGGTGCCGAACAGCATCGACACGGTGATCGGCTCGGTCCGTACGATCCCCTGCTGGAGCAGATACAGCGAGACGATGACCCCGACGACGCTGATGGCCAGGATCGCCCCCACGTTGCCGGGCGAGTACGCCTCGAAGCTGTCACGGACGACGAGGATGGCGAGGGTCGCCACGATCAGGGCGACGAAACGGGAAGCCATCATCTGCCGGACCGACATGCCGGCGTCGCCCAGCCGCTTGGTGTAGTAGGTGACCCCCGTCAGGGAGGTCGAGGTCAGTACGCACATCACGACCCCGAAGACCAGCTCGCCCGTCGGCAGGTCCCCGATGGCCGTGGACCCGTTGGACGCCATCGCGAGGAGGTAGCCGATGGCGGCCAGCATCGCGCCGGCGGCCACCAGTTCCAGCGGAAGGGCCTTTGTGCCGGGACGGAGTTTGAAGCCGAGGACGATGGTGATCGTGGGGCCCAAGCCAATGATCATGGAGTTGGCCATGGCCGGCTCGAAGACGGTGAACGCGTACAGCACCGCGATCCAGCAGACCGCTGTGGAGACGTTCAGCATGATCACGTCGGGCAGACAGCGGCGGACCACGGCCTTGAGGGCCTGCTTGTCGCGCAGGGTGAAGAAGTAGAAGGCCTGAGCGACGACGAAGGAGTTGAAGGCGATGAACTCCGGCGAGAGGTCTTGGACCAGGGCGCCCTCGAAGACCGACTTGGTCGAATTGATGACGCAGTAGCCGAGGACCAGCAGCGGGCCGGCGGCCAGGGCGAGGCGGCGGCTAGACGACATCGTAGAAGCCCTCGCCGTCCAGGTGGCGGGCCGTCATGTAGTCGTGCGTGACAATGCCTTCCACCTCGTGCACGAGGTGCACCAGGAGCGGGTAGGTGAGGTCGTTGACCGTTTGGGATATCTCCTCGCCCGGCTGCACCTTCACGAGGACGTCGTGGAAGCTCTCCAGGGCCCGCAGGGCGGGCAGCTTCGGGTAGTCGACGAGCTTTCCGGCCTCGGGCGCGACCATGTTGACGCAGACCGCGTGCCGGGCGACCTCGTAGTCCGTGTGCCGACGGGCCTCGAAGCCCTCGGGGTCGGTGTAGGCGAGCACCGTCCACTCCAGCTGGCTCTCACCGATCGCCGCCCGGGTGAGCAGCGGCAGCATGGCCCCGCAGACACGGGCGCCGGTCTCGACCAGCCGCGGTCCCTGCGGGGTGAGCTTCAGTTCGGTGTGCGCGGGGCCGTTGCTGATCCCCAGGGCGTCGAGTACGGAGAAGGCGTACGCGGCGAGGATGTCCTGCTCGGGGCCCCGGCGGACCATCAGCGCCGACCCGCCGAGCAGGTCGCGGACCCCGTTGACCCCGAGGTGCTGGGTCTTCCAGATGTCGCACACGTAGTGCTTCCCGTCGAGGCTGACGGTGTTGACGTAGTACTCGGCTCCCACCAGGTACTCCTGGGCGACCACGGCGTCGTTGCGCAGCCCGAGCGCGCTGTCCGCGCCGACGAGCGAATCGAAGGCACCGCGCACCTCATCGGCGGTGCCGCAGAAGAACACGCCGTCGTTGAGCGCGCTGCGGACCGGCTTGAGGACCACGGTCCGCCCGGTCTCCCCGTACCAGGCCAGCAGGGTGTCGAGGTCGGTGGCGAGGATCTGGTCGGCGGCCGGTACACCCGCGGCCTTGACGGTCTCCACCATCTGGAACTTGTCGCGCCGGGCGGTGCTCAGCGCGGTCCCGTTGGTGCGCAGTCCCAGGGCCTCGCTGAGGACGTCGGCGAGCTCGACGCCGATCTCCGCGCCGGCCAGCAGTGCGACCGGTGCGTAGGGGGCGATGGCGGCCAGCGTCCCGGCCACGTCGCCGTGGTGGACCACGGTGGCGAGGAAGTCCTCCGGGCGGAAGGACGCGCCGAAGACCGCGGGCGGCTGCGGTGTGCTCTGCACGTGCAGGCAGTCGTAGCCCCGGGCGTGGAAGAGCGGTGCGAGATGGCTCGCCGTGGAGAACGCGTCGACGATGGCGACGACGGGGCGACGGCCCTGAGGGGTACTCATGTGGGGCTCCTTCACTGCTGAGCGGTGGTGACCGCGGAGGGGGGTGATGGTGTTGATCGACGGCGGTCTGCCCCCGGCCCCTGAGCAGGGCGGGGGCGAGACGGAGCCGGGCGCGACGTGCGGGTCAGCCCGGCGCGGCGTGCGCGGCCCCGGCGGGCCGGCTCTCCGTACGGGTGTCCTCGTCGTCCCGGTCGGGCGAGAAGGCCCCGCGGGCGACGGCCCGCGCCAGCCACCAGCCGGCGAGCTGCGAGGTCACGATCGCGGTGAGGACCAGGGTGGTGAACAGCGAGGCGTTGATGATGCCCGCGTCGAAGGACACGGTGGCGAGCACGATGCCCGGCCCGCCCCGCGCGTTCAGCGCGACGGCCAGGTCGAGGGACTCGGACTCCGGGCGCCTGGCGAGCCGGGCCCCGCCGTAGACACTGGCCGCCTTCGCGGCGCAGGCCACCAGGACGAACCCCGCGGTGAACCAGGGGTCGAAGGAGTGGACCAGGTCGAGCTTCAGGCCGACGACGGCGAAGTACACGGGTATGAAGAACCCGGACGCGAAACCCCTCAACTGGCCCAGGGAAACGCTGTGCGGGCTCTGGCCGGTCATCCCGGACAGCAGGCCCACGACGAACGCCCCGAACATGGGCGCGACCCCGAGGAACACACAGCTCGCGGACACCGCCAGCAGGACGGCCATCCGTACGGCGAGCGCGACCGGCGGCCGGCCCGCCGGACCGGAGGGGGCGCCGGCCCGGCGGCGCAGCGCCGCGGCCGCCAGCACCATCAGCCCGAAGAAGGCCACGGACGCCGCGCAGTGGTAGGCGGCGGACCCGTTGGCCGAGGTGACGCCCAGGACGTGGGCCAGACCGAAACCGTCGTCCCGGCCGCCGGCGACCATGCCCAGGGCCACGGACAGGATCACGTTGAGGACGATGTCTTCCAGGACCGCCACCGACAGCACGATCCGTGCGAACCGGGTCCGGATGATGCCGAGGTCGAGCATGATCCGCGAGATGACCGGGATGCTGGTGACGGCGATGGCGCACGCGATGACCAGGGTCAGCGCCTGCACGTCGGCGGCAGGGCCCAGGACGTCCCGGGTGTCGATGACCTTGACCGTGAGCAGGCCGAGCGCGAAGGGCACGACCATGCCCGCCGCCGCGATCACGGCCACGGACCGGCCGTCCCTGCGGGAGAAGACCGTACGCATCTCCACGCCCGCCGTGAACATCAGCAGCAGCATGCCGATCTGGTACACCAGCGCCAGCCCGGAGGCGGCCGGGCCCGTCCCGGGAAAGAGCCAGGACTGCGCCTGCGGGAGCAACTGGCCCAGCACGGTGGGCCCGAGGAGCAGCCCGCCGAGGATCTCTCCGATCACCGGAGGCTGCCGCAACCTGGCGAAGAGCCGGCCCACCAGGTGGGCGGCGGCCACGAGCAGGGCGAGCGCCGCCAGTACGCGGAAGAGGTCAATCTGCGACACGGGCGTCCAGACTGAAGCGGGAGGCCACGGCAGAGGACGAGCCGGTGTACTTGCCGTCGTAGCCGACGGCCTCGCCCTGCATCGACCAGAACGCCAGCTTCCCGATCATCATGCCGGGGTAGACCCGCACCGGATGGGCGACCTTCATCTCCAGGGTCCAGGGGAAGACGGCTCCGCTGTGTCCCAGCGGGGCGGAGAACTGGATCCAGATGCCGAGGGTCGAGGCGGACCGGCAGGCGTAGAGGGTGGCGGCGTAGTGCGGGCTGCCCATCGCCTCCATGGTGCCGCCCAGGTAGAAGCGGCCCGGTTCGAGGACCATCCCCTCGGGGCCCATCTTCACGTGCTGGGCCTTGGGCGGCTCGAAGCAGTCGATGATGCCGTCCTCGTACCAGAGGATGTCGTCCGCGAGCCGGAAGCCGTAGCTGTTGGGCTCGATGCGTTCCGCGTCGAAGTCGTCGATGTGGATGCGTCCGGCCCGTACCTCGGACAGGATCTCGGGTCCGCTCAGGATCACAGCCAGCTCCCCAGCAGGTCGTGGACGGCGGCGCGGTACTCGTCCAGGCCCGCTCCGTTGTCGATGACGGCGTCCGGTGGGATCCGGTCGATCTCCCGGGTCGAGCGGTCGGCACGTGACGGGTCGCCGCGGCCGGCCAGCCGCACCTGGCGCAGCTCCTCGGCACAGGTGATCCGCAGGACCCGGAACCCGCGGGCGCGCAGCGCCGGGGCGTCCACGTGCGGGTCGCGCAGGTCGTCGTTGACGACCAGGTCCGCGTCGACCGAGTCGAGCCGGGCGACGAAGTCGTCGGCGAGCGATTCGGGCCGGATCCGGCGCATCGCGTCGGCGAGGGCCTCCATCAGGACCTGGTCCTGGGCGCCGTCGTGGAGCGAGCCGCCCGCTGTGCGGTACACCTGCTCCTGGAGGTCGTACAGGGGTTTGGCCAGCTTGATGCGGGCGTGGGTCAGCCCCTTGTCCTGCGCGAACTCCTCGATGAGGGTGGCGCAGGTGGACTTGCCGGCCCCGGCCAGGCCGACCACCGATATCCGCAGGGTGCGGCGGGCTTCGCTCGTCATCGTCTGTTCTCCTGCTCGGAGGTAGTGGAGGCGCCGGCGGGGGAGCGGCCGAGGACGGCGTCCGGGTCGACGTCGAGGGTGCCGCTCAGCCGCACCATGGCCACGGAGTCCAGGACGGTGCGGAGTTCGGACAGCGACCGGTAGAACGCGGTGTAGTCGGGGACCAGGTAGGACTGCCAGGTGAAGAAGGTGGTGTCGACCTGCCGGTCCACGATCTTGTTCAGGTGGGCCCAGCGCTCGTTGGGGTCCGTCAGGTGCCGGACGGTCAGCGGCTCGCCGGGCTTGACCTCGGGGAGCAGCAGCGCGGCCAGTTTCTTGGGTTCGGCCGTGAACTCAGCGCCGAGCCAGGACTCGAAGACGTCGGGGTCCATGAGGATCTTGTGACCGGGCTCGTAGGTGTCGACCTGGTCGTCGACGCCGTCGCGGACCATCTTCTCCAGCGCCGCGTCGGCCCGGATGGTCCCGACGCCCACGTACGGGTAGTCGCGCCACGGGTGGACGAGGATCTCGCCGTCCTCGATCGTGCAGAACAGCTTGTCGCCGGTGAAGTACTGCCAGCCCGGGCGGCGCAGGGCCGAGAGGAGGGTGGTGGTCTTGCCTGCACCCTTGGGCCCGGCGATGATCACAGCCTCGCCGTCGCGGTGCAGGCCGGAGGCGTGCAGAACGACGGTGCCGAGGTTCTCCTCGTGCCGGATCACGAGATCGCGTACGAAGTCGAGGATCTGGACGGTGGACTTCTCCGTCATCCGGATCGTGAAGGTGTTGTCGTCGGCGGTGTCCACGGGCGCGTCGAGCAGCGTCGCGCGGTTGATGTACCGGCGCCGGTCCGCGCTGTCCACGATGTGCGCGTCGAAGTTGAACTCGGCGGCGTTGCTGCGGCGGACGACGGACTGGGGCAGGCTCCACACCTCGGGTGCGACGTCGGTTTCGGGGGCGTAGGCGTGCACGCCGATGCGGAAGGTCTCCGCGCGGGCGGGCTCGGCGGATATGAGGTGCCGGAAGAAGCGGTGGACCGGCTCGAAGACGCCTTCGGCGTCCGAGGCCACGTCGAAGCGCACCGTCGTGTGCAGGAAGTTCAGGTACAGACTCATGTCGGGGTCTTTCTCGGTCACACGGCGCGGGCCGCGACGGAGCGGAGCAGCGCGTCCGCATGGGCTTGGAAGGACTGGGACCAGATGGGTTCGAGCAGGGGGGCGAGACCGTCGATGCCCAGCTCGAAGCGGATCGAGAGCGCGACGCGGGTGCCGCCGGGCGCGGCGGTGACCGCCCACTCGCCCGACAGTTCCTCCAGGTCTCCCGTGGTCTGTTCGAACCGCAGGCGCAGACCGGGCCCGGTGGCCTCCCGCTGCACCCAGGTCACCTCGCTGCCGTTGAGGCGGACCTTCCACTCGTTGAACCGGAACGTCTTGTCCTGCTCCGACCGGGGGGCGACGGCCACGACGTGTTCCGTCCGCGAGGCGACCTCCCCGCTGTCCTTGACGAGCGCCCACACCTCGTCGGGCGTCCGTCCCCCGACGAGCGTCTGCGCCTGAATCTCGGGCATGTTCACTTACCTCTCTGCTTCAGGCGGCCTTCATGAAGGGAGCCAGGAATCCGATGTCGAGCCCGGCCGCGCGGGCCAGGCGGGCCCAGACCCGCAGGGTCCGCAGCATGTCCCGCTGTCCCTCGGCGACGAGGCGGTCGGGCAGTTCCCCCGGGAAGGCGTCCAGCAGCCGTTCCCACAGGACGTAGATCTCCCCGACGGCGCAGCTGTCGCCGCCGAACTCCTCGTGCAGGCCGAACACCTCGGCGAGCTCGGGACCCGTGGCGTCGACCACCTCGCGCATCCCGTACTCCAGGGCGACCGCCAGGCAGTGCGCGTCGTCGACCGCGGCGCGGCCGGCCAGCCGCTGGTCGATGTCCAGCAGCTGTTCGAGGAAGCGCAGCTTCGCGGCCTGCTGCATCTGCGGCTGCTCCGCGCCCCCTTCGAGGTCCTCGATGTACGCACGCCCCTCGGCCAGCATCAACCAGGCGGTCTGCACCCAGATTTCGACTGCCTGCGGGCCCGCCATGACGTGCCCGGCCCGCACCGAGGGGAACGCCGTCATCTCCCCGGCCGTCCGCGATGCGGGCGGCCTGCGGCCTTCGCTCATGTCGTGCTCCTTGTCCGTGTACGTGCTCATCGGCGGTTCTCCGCGCCGGTGTAGCCGACGCGCAGCCGGGCCGCGCCCGCGCGCAGCGCGCGCAGCAGCGAGGCGGCGGCCCTCGGGTCGAGTCCGGCCAGCTCGTCCAGGGCGACCGGGGCGCCGGTGAGCGGCAGGTCCCTTTCCGTACCGACCCCGGGGAGGACTACGCCGTTCCCGGAGCCCAGCAGGAGGGAGGCCCCTTCGAGGTACGGCTGTACGGAGCCGGTGATTTCGGCGCCCACGGTGACCGACTCGGCCGTGCCCGTGGCCCGTACGGCGTCCAGGACCAGCGCGGCGAACGATCCGGCCAGGGGCTCGTCGGCCGCAGTGGGTCCGAGGGCGGCGCTGACGCCCTTGCGCAGCCGCTCCACCTCGGAGGCGACGGCCTGGAGCCGCTCCCCGTGCCAGCTGCCCGCGGCCATCAGCCGACTCCAGCGCAGTACGTACCACTTGCGGGTGGTGTAGACGTCGCCGTGGTGCGAGCCCAGCGCGTCCATCAGGTGCAGCAGCACGTTGTACGCGTAGCCGACGCGGCCGCGGGTTTCTCCGGCGGCCTCGGCGAGCACGCAGTGCACCGCCTGTTCCACGGCGGTGTGCAGGGCGGCCCGGCACCAGACGCGGCTGAGCGCGGGCAGCCACTCCAGGTACGGCGCGGCGCCGTCCAGGGTGAGGCCGTTGACGATGCGCTCGGTCTGCTTGCGCCGCGGCTCGCGCTGCTTGTCCCAGGCACGGAAGCCGGCCACGGTCTCCTCGGCGGTGAGACCGGCGAGCCGGTTCAGCTCCTCGAGGTTCGAGGCGAGTTCGGCCCGGCTGAAGGAGACGACCTCCAGGTGGTGCCCGTCTTCGAAGATCTTGGTCGAGATCCGGGGGCCGTCGATCGCGGCCTCCTGGATGCGGATGAAGTCCAGGTCGCTGGTGGGGTTGGCCAGGCCGTGGACGGGGGAGCTGGTCAGCAGCAGCAGGCCCTCGCCCACCTGCTCGCGCATCAGGCCCGACAGCCACTGCGCGTCCAGGGCGCGGCTGCTGAGGAATCGCGACACGTGGGCGTGGCGGCGTGCGGTGAGTTCGTGGGGTGACAGGGCGTGTGGGAAGCCGGACGGCATGATCAACTTTCGTCGGTGGAATCGGATGTACCGGCGTACGGGCCCGCCGTGTCCCGGTCCACGCCGAGCCGGCCGAGGACCAGCGCCGCCGGCCAGGTGTTGTCGATGACGCCCGCCTCCTGACCGGCCTCGATGCCCGGGCCGAGGGCCGCGTGGACGGCATGGAGCCGGCTGTCGCCCGTGTAGACGACATGGGCCCCGGTCTTGGGAACCCGCCGTACCACCGCGCCCTCGCCCAGCAGCTCGGCGGTCGGCTGGTAGTCGTCGGTGAGTGCCACGTAGGCGAGCGTGGGGTCGGCGTCGAGGTCGGCGGGGTGCAGACCGTCCCGGTCCAGGAAGCCGGACACCACGGGCCGGCCCGTGTCCGGGTCGGTGAGGGCGCTCAGGGCCGCGAAGGCCCGCGCCATGGCCGTGCGGGCCCGTACCGGATCACCGGCCGCAGCCGGACCCGCCCACAGGGAGCCGTTGTTCGCCGGATGGTAGAAGACCTCCGACCGCTCGGCGTCGAGCTCGCCGCCCGGACGGGTCCGGGCAAGGCCGGCGCGCACCAACGCGTCGTTCAGGTGCACCAGATGGGTGCTGCCGACCATGCCGTGGTCCGCGCCGAGCACCACGGTGTCCTCGGCCCCGGCCCGGTCGAGGACCCGGCCCAGCACCGCGTCGGACCACTCGTAGCAGCGGCGGACGTACGACCACACGGTCTCGGCGATGTCCGCGCGGTAGGCACCGCTGCGCTCGTCGCACCACCCCAGCAGCTCATGGCCCACGTCGTCCGTCATCGGCAGGTAGACCACCACCAGATCGGCGTCGTGCGTCTCCAGCACGGCGTCGGTCGCGGCGGCGAACGAACGGGCCACGCACCGCACCGAGGAGAGGAACACCTCCTCGGCGCCGCCGTCACCACCCTCCGCGAGCCGGGGGCCGAACACCCCCTTGCGGTAGAGCGGGCCCACACCCTCGCCGGCGAAGGGCGGGCACTCGGTGAGCCGGCGCAGCGACCCGCGATTGCGCCCGGCGACGCGCGGCCGCCACACACCGGTGTGCACCAGCAGCAGCCGGCCCCCGACCGGAACGCAGCGGACCCACGTGCCCTGCTCCGCGTCCAGCCGCAGTGGCCGCCAGTCACCGCCGGGTACGAGCAGGACGCCGTCGGCGCCGACCCCCACCCGGACCTGGTCGTCGCCGACCTCGACCTCGGTGCGGAACGCGCCGATCTGCCAGTCCTGGCGCCCGGTTCCGGCCTCGACGACCTGCACGCCGTGTCGGGTCGAACGGCGGCTGTACGCCTCCACCGCCCCGTCGATGTGCGGGCCGACCCTGTCCTCGTGGTCGAAGACCCACGGGACGTGCACCAGGGCACTGGTCAGGTCGTGTTCCGAAAGCGTCTCCCAGACCGGCTCGGCCGCCGGGAACCCGGGTGCGAACCCGCTGACATGGCTGGCGAGACCCTCGCCCGCACCGGGCACGGTGTACCCCGTCACCCGGTGCTCACTGGGCCAGGTCCCCGTGAACAGGGTCGCCAGCGACGGCGGGGTCTGGCAGTTGGGGTGCGCCGGCCGGGCACTCGCGAACGTACCCCGCCGGCGCATCCGGCTGACCGAGGGCAGCGCGCCCTCCCGCTCCAGCCGGTCCACGACCCAGTGCGCCCCGGCGTCCCACACCACCCAGTACACCGTCATGGGCCGACCAGTCCGCGCATCAGCCGGGGCAGTTCGGCGACGGACTCGATCTCGTGGGCGGCCCGGCCGGTGAGCCCTTCGGCCCGCTGGTCCGCGTACTTGCCGGTCCGTACCTGCACGGTCCGCAGTCCTGCGGCCAGACCGCCGGCGATGTCGGTGGTGGCGTCGTCGCCGACCACCACGCACTCCTCGACCGGCACGTCCAGGGAGTGTGCCGCGAGGGCGAAGAAGTCGGCGGACGGCTTCCCCAGCACCCGGGCGGTGGCTCCCGACGCGTACGCCACGGCCGCCACGACCGCGCCGGTGTCCAGATGGTCCCCGTCGGCCCGCTTGAAGTAGCGGCCGGTCTGGAGCGCGAGCAGCTCGGCCCCGTCCCGCACCGCCCGGAAGGCCCCGTCGAGCGCCGCGTAGTCCAGCGTGTCCCGGCAGTCACCGATCAGCACATGGCTGTACGGGGGCTCGGCGACCAGTGTGGGCAGCGCGGCGCGCAGCTCGCGCGAGACCAGCGGATACGTGCGGGCTCCGGCCGCGCTGAGCAGCCGCGCCGCCGCCACCACCGGCGTGAACAGCTCGTCGGCGGCCACGGTGAGCCCGTACTCGACGAGTTCGCCCCGAATCCGGTCCGCCGGCTTGGAGTCGGTGTTGGTCAAAAACCGCAGCCCGATGCCCAGGTCACGCAGGGCTGCCACCGCTTCCACCGCGCCCTCGACGACGGCTCCCCTCGCGTACAGGGTGCCTTCGAGGTCGAGCAGGACCGCGCGCACGGGGGAGTCCGTCATCGGCCCACCGTCCGGGCCAACTCGGGACGGGCGGCCACGGCGTCCTTGAGGAAGGTCCGCTTGGAGTAGAAGCCGCGCTCGTCGCTGAGACCGCGCGCCCGCAGGAACGCCTCCAGCCAGGCGACGATCTCGGTCATCTCCGCCAGCACTTCGGCTTCGTCCGGCTCAACGGCGACGCGGCTGCGCAGGTACTCCAGCTCGCACTGGTTGAGCGTCACCTCGCGGGCCTCGACCAGGCTGCAGTGGTCGAAGAAGATCCCGTAGACGTGTCCGGTGCGCACCGACTCGAAGTTGACGTCGTAGCGGACCCGGCGGAAGGACGGCAGGCGCACGGCCCGCACCTTCAGCTCCTCGCGGATGTACTCCTCGAAGCGGCCGTCGTCGGCGAGGTCGAGGCCGTACGTGTGGCTCTCGCGTCGCTCGAAGGCGTCCTGCGCGTACCACTTGCGCTTCAGCAGGTGCTTGCCGTCGGTGGTGGGGATGAAGGAGACGTAGCCGCGGTCCTCCTCGGGACCGGTGACCTCGAAGAGGTGGTTCAGGTAGTCCCAGGCCTGGAACTCGTCCCGGTACTCCATGAGGTATCCCGGCAGCCCGCCGGCCAGCAGGTCCTGGTACAGCTCGACCGTCAGCGTCCAGGAGTCGACGGGCGGGGTGAGCGTGTACTTGTACTCCAGCTCCTTGCCGCCGAAGCACTTGCGGTAGTAGCGCTGGTGGTTGTTGAGGAAGAGGAACTGCTCCGCGTGCAGACGCACGGCCTCGGCCAGCCAGCCCAGGTCCTCGACCTGCGAAGTCGCCACCGGCTCCGGTGTGATCCGGATGAAGCAGGCGTCGTCGGCGAGGAAGCGGACCTGGCTGTGCACGTGGGCCCGCTCGCCGTCCGCCGTCACGTAGAACAGCGGCACCAGCGGACCGGACGCGTCACCGGTGACCGCGGTGACGGCGGCGCGCAGCCCGGATCCGGCCAGCATGCCGGGGAAGAGTTCGTCGCCACGGGCCTTTACGCTGTGCCGGCGGGTCCCGTCGACCGTGCGGGCCGACAGCTCCAGCGCGCCGAGGCGGTCCCAGCGCAGCACGACCGTGTTGCTGGGAAAGGGCTGCTCCACCGGGGCGTCGAGCTCCACGAGGACGATCGCGTCGGAGCCCGACAGCGGGGCCGTGCCGTTGAGCAGGTGGATCCCGCCCAGGGCCAGCCAGGCGCGACGATCGGGTCCGTGCGCCGCCGGCGCCTTGGGTGCGTGGGTGTCGCTCACGTTCATTCTCCCTTGCCGCCGGTCGTGGCGACCGTGCCATCGCTGATCACTGCTTCGGCTCCGCTGATCCCCGGGGCGCTCACCGCGGGAACCCCGGCCTCGCGCAACAGGATCGCCAGGTGCCCGAGTGCCGATCCCTGGTCGAAGACGAAGCCGGCGACGTGCTCGATGAGGACCGAGAGCACGGCGTACGGCCGGGAGGCGCTGATGACCGGCTTCTCCTCGTAGGACGCGACCAGGTCGAGGATCCGGGCCAGGCCCTCGTGCTCGCTGACGTCCTTGGACTTGTCGATGCTCACGGCCGGGCCGATGGAGAGCCGGCGCAGCAGCGCGTCCTCGTCGAGCCGCAGCAGCGGCCCACGGGCCGTGCCCGGGGAGATGCAGACCTCGCCGTGGGCGACGGTGACGGTGTCGTCCCCGCCGAGGACCGAATAGTCGACGAAGTAGAGAGTGCCCCGGTCGAGGACCCACTCCAGCGTCACCGGCCCGTGCTTGGCGTGCATGGCGGCGGTGAGGCGTGCGATCTCGTCCATGTGCGGGCGCAGGACGGCTCCGGTGGCCGGGAAGCTCGCGTTGTCCCCTTCCTCGTAGCCCGCGCGCACGTCCTGGACGACGATCGTCTCGCCGCCGGCGGTGCCGCGGTTCAGGGCCATCAGGCCCTCGTCCGTGTACTCGACGACCAGGCCGGCCTCGCCCGCCCGGCGGGAGATCACACCGAGTTCGCCGCGGATGAAGTCGCGTACGACCACGGTGTGCAGGGTGGTGCCGTCCTCGGTCACGCCGGAGGTGACGGCGAGCTGGCCGAGCACCTCCTCCTTGGGCACGACGATCTGGCGCAGGGTTTCACCGAAGTCCAGCACGCACTCGTCGGTGCCACCGGCCAGGGTCCGGCGCAGGAACGCGGAACCCGAATCCCCGTGCAGCCCACGCCCGTTGAAGCGGACGACCCAGCCGGCCCCGGTGGACACCCCGTGCTCGTGGGCCATCCGGTGGGCCGGGCCGCGCTTGGCGGTGTAACCGCTGTAGACGGCGGCCACCGCACCGAGGTTGAACCCGGCGGGCAGTTCGTCGACGTACAGGCGGTGCGCCTCGGCGACCGGGTCCGCGGCGGTGGCGGACGCCTCACGGGCGGCGGTCAGCGGCCGGACCTGCACGAGATGGACGCCCTCGGCGTCGGCGGCCCACTCGACGTCGACGTCGTGGCCGCGGCTCTCGCGCAGCCGCCGCACCAGGTCCACGACCTCGACGAGGACGGAGTGTTCCGCCGCAGCCTCCTGGGTCTGCCCGGCGTCCACCTCGGCCGAGTCGGTGCGGCGGGGAACGGCGACACCGGCCACCAGTTCGTCCGCGAGCCCCTCGACGTACTCGACGGACACGCGGTCGTCGTCGGTGCCGTCGAGCCCGGTGAAGGCCACTCCGGCCAGCGTCGGCCGGACCAGGCGCTGCACGATCACCGCGAGGCGGGGGGCCGCGGCGAAGTTCCCGGCGCGGATCCGGGCGGCGACCGCCGGAGCCTCGTAGTACGAGCGCCAGCACTGCTCGATGGCTTCGACGACCGCGTCGGTGCCCCGCACACCGAGGACGGACTGGTGCACACCGGCGAGGCTTGAGCCCTCGGTGTCCTCGTCCAGGCCGGAGGAGCGCACCGCGAGCTCCACGTCCGAGCCGCCGAACAGCTCGCTCAGCCGGGCGGCGAGAAGGGCGCGGGCCTGCTCGGGCACACGGATCTCGGCGCCGGTCTTCTGGATGCGCGCGACGGTGTCCTTGAAGAAGGCGCCGACGGTGGCCTTGAGGTCGGCGAAGGCGTCGGCGAAGTCCGCGTTCTGCTCGTCGGTGAGGGCGTCCGCGAACTCGCCCGCTGTGACGCAGAAGGCGCTCGGAACACGGAACTCCCGGCTGGAGACGCTGAGCTGGGCGAACTTGGGACCCACCTCGTCCGGTTCGAAGGTGGCGCCGAGGCCGGGGAACCGCTGACGGGCGAACTGCTTGTCGAAGTCGACGTGGATGTCGCTGGAACGGGGGCCGACGGAGCCCTGGTACTTGCCGTCGTACAGGACGATCTCACCCTGTGGGCGCCACCACATCATCTGGCCGATGTTGATGCCCGGGTACACTCGCACGCGGTTCATGCTGTAGAGCTGGAGGGTCCACTGACCGGTGTAGCCGATGTCACCGAGGCTGGCGGACAGGTTGATGAACAGGCCGAGCCGGGCCACCGAGGAACGCGCCGCGAAGGTGGGGGCGTAGTGCTCGCTGCCGAGCGTCTCGATGGTGTGTGCCAGGTACAGGCGGCCGGG
This sequence comes from Streptomyces sp. NPDC054887, assembly GCF_053610585.1. Classification (NCBI taxonomy): domain Bacteria; kingdom Bacillati; phylum Actinomycetota; class Actinomycetes; order Kitasatosporales; family Streptomycetaceae; genus Streptomyces; species Streptomyces sp. NPDC054887. Next base: position 33,002 of record NZ_JBSGYQ010000004.1, read on the forward strand.
TTCCAGGACGTATCCGTCGTCCGGGATCTCGATTTCCTCGAAGTCGTTGGTGCGCCGGGCGTCGAGCGGCATGTCCTGGTACACGCGGAGGGCCTTGCCCAGACGGAAGTTGTAACTGTTGGGGTTGACCTGCTCCGGCGTGAAGGGCTCGATGGTGATGCGACCGTTCGCGCGTTCCCGCTCGATTTCGGTCCCGGTAAGAATCATGCGTGGGGTCACCTGTTCGCTGGATCCCGATGAGAGGGCGCGCCGACAAGGCGACGGTTGCCGCTGAGGGGCGCACCCCGTCGGTTCGGGGGACGTGTGAGGTCTCCGAGGCCGGCTTCCGGCGCGGGCGGTGTGGACACGCGGTCGCGCCGGGCGGGCAGGGAGAGGGCCGGGGAAGGCGGCGGGGGAGAAGCCCGCCCGATCAGCCCCAGCCGGTGTCGTGTCTGGAGGCGCCGCTCGTGCCCGTACCGGCAGGTGTGACCTCGCCTGCGCCGATCACGGCGCCCGCGGCGACGGCCAGGGCCCATCCGAGCAGAACTGCCTTGTGCAAGAGCTTCATGGGCCGCCTTCTTCTGTGCGTGGATCGTTGTTCAACCGGCCGCCACGGAAGCTCCCTTGCATCTATGGGGGCGAGGTGAATGACCATGCCAGAGTCCGCATGCCAGAAAGGATGATTTAGTGGATCATCATGTTGCGTGGCAGCATGCTGACACTTCCGCATAGCGGACATCCGGGGGCGAGGTAGTGCAAGGTGATTGAGGATTTGGACCAGACCACACTGCGGCGAGTGTATGAGTATGCACTGGATCACAGTGTCGGACGGACCTTCACGGCATCGGCGGCTGCCGCGGAAGCCGGTCTTCCGGACGCGCTCGCCGACGCCGCCGTGGAGCGGCTGCTCGAAATGGGACTTCTCCGCGGCCGCCGGGACGGCGAACTGCGCGCGGTGGCGCCGGAGGAGGCCGTGGCCGGGATCGTCAGCCCACTCGAACGGGAGATCCGGGTCCGCAGGGCCGCCATCGAGGAGGCCCGCGAATCGGTCATGTCCTTCCTGCCCGTCTTCGAAACGGCCCAGTCGTCACGGCGCAGGCGCAACCAGTTCGAGCTCCTGGACGACCTGGCCGCCGCCCGGGGAGCCATCGCCGACCTCACCGACCGGGCCCGCGACGAGATCCTCACCGCCCAGCCGGGCGGTCCCCGACCCGGGGACGTCCTCACCGAGGCCGCCCCGCGGGACCGGGCCGCCCTCGAACGGGGCGTATCGATGCGTGTGCTCTACCAGCACACGGCCAGGTTCAGCCCGGGCACCGGAGAGTACATCGACCGCATGTCCGGGCTGGGCGCCCAAGTGCGCACGCTGGACGACCGGTTCAGCCGCTTCCTCGTCTTCGACGAGGAGACCGCGGTCATCTCCGTCCCCGGCAATCCGCGCGGCGCGGCCATTGTGCGGGAGGCGTACGTGGTCGCCTTCATCAAGGAGACGTACGAGCGGCTGTGGCTGTCGGCCGAACCGTTCTCGCTGGTCTCCAGCGCCCGCAAGAAGATCGCGGACGACGTCCGCCAGGCCATCCTCCGCCTCCTGGCGGAGGGCATGACGGACGCTTCCATCGCTCTGCGCCTCGGCATGTCCGTACGGACGTGCCGCCGGCACATCGCGGACATCATGGTCGAACTGAGCGCCCACAGCCGCTTCCAGGCCGGCTACCTCCTGGCCACCCACGCGCGGAAGCACTGACGCGGGGCGAACCCCGTCACCGCCCCGAAGCCTGCGAACCCAACGCCCGGCGGGCTACCTTCTCCCGTTTCCCGGGCGTGACGCGGATCGTGGGGCCGCCCGTGGAGGGCCGGGCGGTGGGCCCGCCCAGCCCTCCTTGGGGGGTCGGTCAGTTACGGAAGGTGTCGTGGGTGATGTAGGTGCCCGTCGGCGGGGTGATCGTGGTGCGGTTGGGGCCGCTCTCCCATACGACGGGGCTGTTGGCCGCCTTGACGATGTACTTGAACTCCACGCTGGTGTTCGCCGGCAGAAGCACGGTCGCCGACCAGGTCGGGTAGGAGGCGGAGGAGAGCGGCACCGCCTTGTCCGGATTCCACGACCCGAGCTCCGGGCGGTTGCCGGTCACGTAGACCTGCTGGCCCCACTGTGTGTACTTGGTGACGTTGAAGGTGGCCACGACGGAGCTCTGATGCGTGCCCGCGGTCGGGGCGGCCAGCGCCGGCGGAGCGACGAGGGTTCCGAGGAGCAGGGCGAGTACGGCGGTGAAGCCCAGGCGCAGGCGGGCTCGAGAACGGCTGCGGTCCATGAGATGCGTCCTTTCGCGTGATGGCGGAAACGACTGTCAGGCCCTGACGGACGCCATCCTTATGACGTGTGCACGCCTTGCGCAAACGAATGAAACGACTTTCAGACGTAGTGGAAGACTCAAGAAAACTGCCTGTTCACGAAGGTGTAGCCCGCATGAAAGGCTTGCAGAGCACCTCCCGCAGATGTCGGCTTTCCTGAGTGCCGTCCAAGGGGTGGCCTCTGGGGCGTTACGGTGCCGCGCATCCGGTTTCGCCCGAGAAGCGCCGAGTCGGTGACACTGGCCGGCCGTGCACCCAGCGGCTGCCGGCCCCACTTGGCAATGTCTCGATATGCGTGCGACGAAGTCGGCGGCCGAGGTGCCGAAAGTCCTCGGACGGTGTCAGCGCGGGGAGGCGCCGAGGGCCTGGTCGGCCGTCGTGAAGCGGTGCTTCATCTGCCTCGGCGCGTCGTAGAGGTGGCTGAAGTGCTCCGTTTCCGCCGTTCCTGTGAGCACGGCCAGCAGGAAGGCAAGGCACCCCATGCCGTGGTGCCGGCGCCGTACGTCTCGACGAGCTGCTTGTAGTAAGCAGGCAGAGCCGTGTCCAGGCCGCGCTCGATCCGTGCCCAGTCCACCGCGGGTGGCGGTTCGCCTGGCGGTGGGCAGAGGCGGACGAGGGTATCGAGAGCGATCATGGAAGTGGACGTTACCGAAGCAGCGGCCGGTGGCCTCGGACGGGCCGACAGGGCAGGCGACAGCCCGCACCGGAGCTGGACAACGTGCCGTCGCGGCGATGAGCCTGCGGGCATCCGCAGGTCTGTCCCTTGTAGGCAAGGAAACCGACTCACCGGGAGCAAGCCATGGGCCTCATTCACATCGAGATGTTCGCGACCCTCGACCTTGTCGGGCAGGCGCCCGGCGGCCCCGACGAGGACCCTGTGGGATTCCCGTTCGGCGGCTGGCAGGCGCCCCTGCTGGACGAGGTCGCCGGGGCGCAGATCGGTGCCGCGTACGAGGGCACGGACGCCCTTCTGCTCGGCCGGCGGACGTACGACATCTTCGCCGCCTTCTGGCCGCACCAGGAGGGCGGAGAGGACAACGACATCGCCACGCTCTTCAACAGCGTTCCGAAGTACGTGGCCTCTCGCGGCAGGCCAGATCTGTCGTGGGCCGGCTCCACGCAGCTCGGTCCCGACCTCGCCGAGTCGGTGCGTGAGATCCGTGACCGGCACGAGCACGTGAGGGTCGTGGGGAGCCTCAACCTGGTGCAGACCCTTCTGCGCGAGAAGCTCTTCGACCGACTCGACCTCTGGGTGCATCCGATCGTGCTCGGCGTCGGGAAGAAGGTGTTCGACAACGGCGCGGTACCCACCAACGTCACGCTCCTCGCGCCTCCGGTGGCCAGCCCTAAGGGCACCGTGTACCTGCGTTACGGGCTCGCCGGCGGCACTCCGGCGACGGGGGACATGAGCGCACCCGATCGAGGTGTCGGCAGCGACGACTGAGGCCACCCGCTCGTCGTAGGTCCGTCCGCCCGAGGAACGCCACCGCGACGGCAGCCGCCCAAGACGCCACCCTGCCCGGGCTCGCTCGCCGACCCTGCCCGGGCTCGCTCCCCGACGTCGATCAGCACGACGCGCGGTCAGACTGACGTGTACGAGCCGTCACCGCAGGCCGAAACGCTCCGCCCAGCGGAAGATGTCGTACGTGGTGGCGTTCCCGCCGCACAGCACCAGGCCCAACCGCGCATCGCCGCCGACCCGCTCCAGTACCTGCCGGGCGGCCGGCAGGAGGCAGCCGGCGGCCGGCTCGGCCCACACCTTCGCGTGATGTGCCAGGTCGAGCGTGCCCTGTACGGCATCCGCGTCCGGCACCACGAGCACGTCGGTGACCAGGGCGGACACGTGGTCATACGTGATCTGCGAAGCACTCGGCGCGCTCAGCGTGGTCACGATCGACGACAGTTCGACCTGCCGAGGGCCCCCGGTGGCCAGTGCCTGCGACATGGCCTCCGCGCCCTCCGTCTCCACACCCCAGACCCGTACGCCGGGCAACCGTGCGTGCAGCGCTGTCGCGACGCCCGCGATGAGTCCGCCGCCGCCGATGCTCACCAGCACGTCGGTGAGCGCACCACTGCCCCCCGCGCCTGCCGCAGCCGCGTCCTCGGCGAGTTCCAGGCCCACCGTGCCCTGGCCCGCGACCACGACGGGGTCGTCGAAGGGGTGCACCAGGCTCAGTCCGTCCGCCTGCAACCGGGACATGAGGGCGAAGGCAGCGTCCATCGTGTCGGTCAGGTGCACCTGCGCCCCGGCAGACTCCGCGGTTTCCACGGCATGCGCGGGCGCCGACTTCGGCATGACGACAGTGGCCTTGACCTCCAGGGCCTGAGCCATGAGCGCCACAGCGATCGCGTGGTTTCCCCCGCTCACCGCGACCACCCCCGACGCACGTTCGGTCTCGTCGAGCGAGAGCAGCTTCGCCGTCGCGCCGCGCGCCTTGAACGAGCCGGTGCGCTGCAACAGTTCGAGTTTCGCGGTGACGGGCACGCCGAGCAGCGCGGACAGTCCCGGGCTGGCCACCGTCGGCGTACGCACCACATGTCCGGCGATCTGCCGCGCCGCCGCCTCGACATCCTCCATGCCAATCACTTCGCACAACCCCTTGCTGATTACGTCGTGTCGACCCGGCCTCCGGACCCCCGTCGGGAGCCTGAGACGTGGCGCTGTCATGCAGACCGTACAGCGATCAACGTATCTGCCGGGGTCGATGTGTCCTCTTGCAGGCCTGCCCGGGGGGCCGACAGAGGGCGGTGGGCGTGAGGGCGGCGGGCACCGTGGGGAGCGGGGCGCGACGATCCTCCTCCTCGGCACGCCGCTCTCAGGCGGGGCGCGGCCGATCAATGTGATCAACCGGTTGGGGCGGGGGTGTTCCGATGATTCGATATGCCTGTCCTCTGCCAACAGGCGCCGGAGGACCGGCTATCCCTGGAGGTCGCGCACGATGGTGACGAACGGACGAACTGGCCCGCCCACGCTCGAGGAAGTAGCCGCGTTCGCGGGTGTCGGGCGAGGCACGGTCTCCCGTGTCATCAACAACGCGCCCGGGGTCAAGGCCAAGACCCGCCTGATGGTGGAACGGGCGATCGCCGAACTGGGTTACGTTCCCAACCAGGCCGCCCGCGCCCTGGCCGGCAGCCGCACCGACGCGGTGGCACTGGTGATCCCCGAGACGGAGCGGCGCTTCTTCGAGGAGCCGTTCTTCTCCGACATCATCCGCGCCGTCGGCGCCGGACTCGCCGACACCGAGATCCAGTTGCTGCTCACGCTGGTGCGCACCGAGAAGGAACGGCAGCGGTTCGTCCAGTACGCGCGCGCCGGCCGGGTGGACGGGGTGCTGATGGTGTCCGTACACGGTGACGACCCGCTGCCCGACATGCTCGCCGAACTTGAGCTGCCGACCGTACTCAGCGGCCGGCGCTCCAGCGACGAGTCGGTGTCGTACGTCGACTCCGACAACGTGGGCGGTGCCAGATCGGCGGTCCGCCACCTGCTGGACACGGGGCGGCGGGCCATCGCCACGGTGACCGGCCCGCCGGACATGTACGTCGCGCAGTGCCGGCTGCGCGGCTACCAGGAGGAGATCCGCAACGCGTTCGGCGCGGTGGATCCGTCGTGGATCGCCCAGGGGGACTTCACCGAGCAGCGGGGGCGCCTGGCCACGGCCGAACTGCTGGACCGCCATCCGGATCTGGACGCGGTATTCGCCGCGTCGGACACCATGGCGGCGGGCGCCCTGCACACCCTGCGAGCGGCGGGCCGTCGGGTTCCCGAGGACGTGGCCGTAGTGGGGTTCGACGACTCGCCGCTCGCGCAGCACACCGATCCCCAGCTCACCACCGTCCGCCAGCCGGTGGAGGAGATGGGCCGTGCCATGGTGCGTCTGCTGCTGGAGGACATCGCCGACCGCAGCGACGCCTGGCGTCATGTCATCCTTCGCACCAGGCTGGTGCGGCGCGCCTCGGCCTGACGAGCGTCGCATTCACCACGGCGGCGCAGTGCGGAGACCGCCGCTTCCCGCCCGTTCTCGTACGGACGCAGTTGCGCCGGGGCGGGTGCGACACGCCACTCGCCCCGCTCGGACACCATGCGCAACGTTCCGGAGTCGCCACCGCCCTGCCAGCCGATCTCGACCGTACGCCGGTCGAGCGCGTGCGCACGTACGGTTTGCAACGGCACCGCGAGCAGCGGGTGGCAGACGCGGTGTGTACGGACGTAGGTGTCCCGGGGGACGTGGCGTTGGGCGCCGCTGCTCCAGCCGTCCCATGCCGCGCCCCAGTCGCCGCCCGAGAGCAGTCCCAGGTGGGTTCGTGCGGCGGACAGGGCAACCTCGCGCGCCGGAGCCGTCACGTCCGGCGCGGCTCCGCCGGAGGCCGGCGAGCCGGCGGTGTCCTGGGCGCGGCTGACCAGCGCAACGGCGATCAGTGCTGCGATCACCGAGAAGAGCCTCAGCAGGTGAGCGCGGGGGGCGCGCATGGGGAGTCTCCCTGGCAACGGGCTGCGAGGACCGGGGGCAGCAGCCGCCCGGCCCTCGCGGCGGTCGGGGTCAGTTGGCGTAGCGGACGGTGCCGTACTTCTTCACCAGGTCGGTGTTGGCGGAGACGTTCAGATCGGCGGTGAAGCGGACGGAGTCGCGTGTGGTCTCCAGGCTCACCGCGCCCTGGTTGGGCCCGCCGAGCTTGTACACCCAGGTGTGACCGGGGTCGATGCCGCGCTGGGGCAGCGACACGTCGTGGAAACCGAGACGGGCGATGTAGAACGACGTACCGTCGCCCCGCTTGACCTCGAGGAAGTCCTGCTGCGGGTGCCCGAACGCCTGGGAGGCGCCGTAGTGGTGCTGATCCGAACCGGACGGAGCGCGGAAGATCAGTACGCCGCAGTCGAGGTGGACCGGCTTGTTCGAACGGTTGGTGAAGACCAGTTCGCGGAGGCCGTACCCGGTGGTGCTGTCGGCCCGCACGCTGACGGAGAGCGGGACGTTCGAGGTGAAGGCGGTGGTCAGCGGCTCACTGAGGATGGGGTTGGCGCTGGACAAGGGGTAGCTGGGACTGGTGTGACAACGCTCGAGCGGGGTGGTGTACTGCGAGGCTCCGCCGGTCGGGAGCTGCTGGGTGAAGCTGTCGGGGCCGCCGTTGACGGCCGTGGTCTGGCCTGCGGCGGCTGTGGCCGTCCGAGAGGTCGTCAACTGGACGGCCACGGTGGCGAGCACCAGGGCCAAGGCGGCAAGGCCGGCCAGGGTCAGTTGCAACACGGGTCTGCGCATGGTCATTTCCTCCTGAGCGGGCGGGGCGTGGGGAAGAAGTGGGGCATGGGGCGTGGGGCGTGAAGCGTGGGGCGTTCTGGGCATGGGACATGGGGCGTTCTGGGCGTGGAGCGTTCTGGGCGTGGAGCGGGGAAGCGCCCTCGGGAGGTGTGCGGTCTGCCGCGGGGTCGCCGTACCCCGCCACCGAGCAATCCTCGGGAGCGCTCCCAAACGGAACGCCGCCCTCTCCCTGCTCTTCACTCTGGGGATTTGATGCGCTCTCGTCAATCACGCTCGCCTGACGTAAACCGGCCAAAGAATACGACCGTCGCGCGTCCGCCCCACCTCGGCCGAGAGGGGGACCGGGCCGCGCCCGGACATGCCGTCAAGGCGGCGGGGCAGAGGCAGTTGCCTGGTCGGCCGCCTGCCGGGAGGCGTGCCGGGCCCTTGCGCCGCACGGCCCCGATGGGGCCAGATGGCTTCTAGCCGGGCGGCCGGCACGCTGCTACGGCTGCACGGCACCCGTGGTCGTGTCCCGCGTGCGCGGCGCACCTTTTCGGCGCCAACTCGCCCCAGGGCAAACACCCGACGAACGCCTTGCCAGCGCCTCGGGAGGTCCCTACAGTCCCACCGGAGCAAGTGGGAGCGCTCCCAGCCTTCCGACTCCGGGAGCGCTCCCATCGTCCGTACGCTTCTCCCGAAGGAGCACCATGAGACTGCTGTCCCGCCGTACCAGGTCGTTCCGTACCGCCCTCATGACGATGTTGGTGGCGTTGGCGTCACTGGCCGCGCTCGTCACGACGGCAGGCCCCGCGCAGGCCGACACCCTCATCTGCGACCAGTTCGGCTCCACGACCATCCAGAACCGGTACGTAGTCCAGAACAACCGCTGGGGCACCAGCGCCACACAGTGCGTGAACGCGACCGCGACCGGCTTCGAGCTCACGCGCGCCGACGGATCCGTGCCGACCAACGGAGCTCCCAAGTCCTACCCCTCCGTCTACAACGGGTGCCACTACACGAACTGCTCACCCGGCACCGCACTGCCGATGCAAGTGAGCTCGATCAGCAGCGCACCGAGCAGCATCTCCTACGGCTACGTCAGCGACGCGGTGTACAACGCGTCGTACGACATCTGGCTGGACCCGACGCCGAAGAAGGACGGCGTCAACCGTACGGAGATCATGATCTGGTTCCACCGCGTGGGTCCGATCCAGCCGATCGGCTCGAAGACCGGCACGGCCACGGTCGGCGGTCGCACCTGGGAGGTATGGACCGGCAGCAACGGCTCCAACGACGTCATCTCCTTCGTCGCGCCCTCGGCGATCCCGAGCTGGAGCTTCGACGTCATGGACTTCGTCGACGAGACGGTGGCCCGTGGGATGGCTCAGCCCTCCTGGTACCTGACCAGCGTGCAGGCCGGCTTCGAACCCTGGCAGAACGGGGCCGGCCTCAAGGTCCAGTCCTTCTCCTCCACGGTGAACGGCGGAGGCGGCGATCCGGGCGGTCCGGGGACGCCGACGCCGGGCTCCTGCCGCATCGCCTACGGCACCAACTCCTGGCCCGGCGGCTTCACCGCCGACGTGACCGTCACCAACATCGCGGCGACGCCCGTCGACGGATGGAAGCTGGCCTTCACCCTGCCGGCGGGTCAGACCGTCGGCAGCGCCTGGAACGCCTCCATCACCCCTTCCTCGGGCACGGTGACCGCGACCAACACCGCGTCCAACGCCCGCATCGCCGCCAACGGCAGCCAGTCCTTCGGCTTCCAGGGCACGTACACGGGCACCTTCACCAAGCCGACGCAGTTCAGTCTCAACGGGGTCGCCTGCACGGTGGCCTAGGCACTGTGTGACCGAACAGGAACTGCTGCTGCCGGCCTCGGCCGGCGGCAGCATCGTCCCGGTAATGGCCCGCCTGGTCGCTGCCTCCGAACACAAGGGATCCCCTGCCAACGCTGGAATCGAGGTCAGGAGGGTCGACAGAGGAGCGGGCGGGAAGCGGGCGCCCCAGGAAGCCAAGAAGTGTCGCGATGACGACATGCCCCTATTCCGTGGTGAGCGCACCAGGGTACGGGCTGAAGGCTGCCCAGAACGGCGGCGTAGGCTGATTCGCCCCGGGGCCCGGCAACGTGGATCGGTTCTCCCTGTGCTGCTTGGCGGTGGACTGCCGTGGCCTGGCCATGGAAGAGGTGGCCCGCAGGCTCCTGGCGGAGTTCGACGTCGACATCAGCAATTCCCGAGGGCGGGAGCCGCTTTTCGAGGCGGTCGCGAAAATTCGCCGTAATGCGATCGTGCTGCTTTCCAACGTGCAATGGTCCGGTTCATTGTTCACATCGGGTGAGCCGGATCGTATTGCCGGCCCACTGGCCACTACGATCGGCGTGCACAGTCGCGGACGCGTGCGTGTCGTCGTCGAGGCCGACGCGGCCCGTCAACGCGTGCACATCAGCCGCCACGAAGAGATCCTCCTCGATGAGGAATCCAACGGTCCGGGCGTCGCGAGGCTGCTCAACTCGTACCCCCGCTACGCGCACTTGCCGCAGCCGAAGTACGTAACACCCCTCTGTTGGTATGGGCGTTTTTCCCCTCGAAGGCTGCCTGCCAACGCTCGGAGGGCCCTGCGGCCGGGTCGAGCCGATGGGCCTGTCCGCCCGGCCGGTACGGCGGCCGGCCGGACGGACAGGGGCCTGGGGGAGGGGGAAGGGGTGCGCAGCTCAAGACGGTGGAGCACCCCAGGTGAGCGTGCTGCCGATGTACGCCGGGATGGCCGGGGCATCGGCGTACGCGGTGACCGCCGAGCGGCTGTAGTAGTCGGTCTCGTCGAAGGCCGACCAGTCGGACCGTCTGGCCGACCACCTCGACCTCGCGCTGGCCCCTGGTGCGTCACGTGCGGTCTCCCTGAGACGAGAGTGCGGATGGGGAGCTTGGTGGCGCCCCCCGCCGGTAGCGGCATGGGAGCGCTCCCAACGCGGTGCAACCTCAATGAAGCAGTGGACGCCACACCCTGTCAATGGACATGACAGGCTTGCTCGTTCGACGGCCTGAGCGGCATATTCGACGATTGCGATACGGGAGGCGAGCCCCGAGCCGAGCCGAGCTCAAGCCAAGGTGAGGGTGAGGTGCGCTCAGGGGAAGCTGCAGCCCGCGTGGGGCCTTGGACGCTGTGCTGCCGTGGTCGCGGCAGAGGCTCCGGCCCGTGCGGTGCAGAACCGCACATGGACCTACGAGGCCCGTGGCGCACTCACACCGTTCGTCCGCTCGATGCCTGTAGGGCAGAGTCCATGGAGCGGAGGCGTTCCATGGAGCGGCGACGCATCCACAGCACCCAGAAACAGAACCCGATCACACCGACAGCGAAGACCATCGGGAACACCAATGAGCCGGTGGCCGCCCCAAGAGCGAGCATGCCTACCGCCGCCACGCACATGAACCCCAGCCAGTACGGCAGCCACCGGCCTCCACGCTCCATTTGCCTCAGCTGCTGGGTGACCAGCCGCCGCATGGTCGCCTGCTCCTCGGGCTCCCTCGGCACCTCACGATGCCGGATCTTGCGGTTGAGCTCGGCGAGCGCGCGCGGGTCGGCCCCGATCGCACGGCTGATTCTGCGGCGCTGCAGGGCCAGCACCATGATGGCGACGGCGGCGTAAAAGGTGCCCTGCACGAGCCACCAAACGGGATGTTCGTGCCGGCGGTAGAGGGCGGCGACACCTATACCGATGAGAAGAATCAGCACGGCTTGCCCGGCAAGACTGCGATCAAGCCACCTCTTGAAGTTGCCCACAGTGCCTACCCCTCCTCGACCGCTACCGACCACCTCTACTGGTGCTCCAATACCCCGTCGCAGGTGGTGTATTGGCGGCGTTGTCCGCTGCGGCGGAGACCTGTGGCTGCGGCGCATCGGCCTGTAGCGGGAGCAGGTCATGCACCACCCATGTGGGCAGTTGTCCGCTGGCGCGGGCTCGGGCGTGGTGGGCTCACAGGAGTCATGGCATCGTGATGACGACCTTGCCGGCCTTCGCGCGGCCGTTCTCGACGTACTCCATGGCCTCCAGGGTCTGATCGAAGGGGAAGACACGGTCGACGACCGGCCGGATCTTCCCGGCGTCGATGAGCGTCGCGAGTTCGCGCAGTTGGTCACCACCGGCCTGCATGAACAGGAACGAGTACGTCACGTCGCGGCGCCCGGCACGGCGCCGGGTCCTGAAGCTGAGTGCGCTCATCGCCAGTCGCAGGGTCGGGTTCGCGCCCAGCTCGCGGGCGAAGGCGGCGTCGGGCGGGCCTGCGACGCTGATGACCTTCCCACCGGGCTTGAGTACCCGCAGGGACTTTTCCAGCGTCTCGCCGCCGAGGCTGTCCAGGACGACGTCGTAGCCGTCGAGCAGCGTCTCGAAGTCCTGCTTCCTGTAGTCGACGACGACGTCCGCGCCGAGTTCCTTCACCAGGTCGACGTTGGACGTGCCCGCGGTGGCTGCCACGTGCGCGCCCAGGTGCTTCGCCAGCTGGACGGCTACGGTGCCGAGGCCGCCGGAACCCGCGTGGATCAGGACCTTCTGCCCTGGCCGCACCTGCGCCCGCTCGACCAGCGCCTGCCACGATGTGAGGGCGACCAGCGGAAGGGACGCTGCCTCCTCCATGGTGAGCGTGGCCGGTTTGATCGCCACGTCGTCCTGGTGGACGGCGATGAGTTCGGCGAAGGTGCCGATGCGGTCCTTGCCGGGCCGGGTATAGACCTCGTCGCCCACCGCGAAGCGGGTGACGGCAGGCCCGACCCGGGTCACCACCCCGGCGAGGTCGTTGCCCAGGACCAGCGGGAGACGGTAGGGCAGGATCGTCTTGAAGTCTCCGTCGCGGATCTTGAGGTCGAGCGGGTTGACGCTCGCCGCGTGGACGCGGATCAGGACGTCGTCGGCGCCCACCTGCGGCTCGGGCGTCTCGCCGGCGCGCACCCCGGCTTCGGCGCCGTACCGCTCAAGCAGGAAAGCCTTCATCGTCGTTTCCGTTTCTCGTCCGCGAGGGGACGGCCTGGGGCCGGCCTCCATCGACGCGACCATGTTCGTGCGGCTGTTGCCCGTCCTGGAGGCGCCTGGCTGCGGCGCGGCCCCCAGTGCGAACTTGGTGGCGAGGACGGGGTGTCCGGGTCGGCGGCGCCGACTTCCCGGCAGGTCGTGCAACGCATCACGGGGTTTTTGCTTAAAGGGGTGACAGGGGGAGACGGGGGGAACTGCGACGGTTTGCCGGCACTCACCCGCTCCGTGGCCGTCGATGCGGTGTGGCGTACGTGCGCGCCTCACGCTGCGTGGGGCGAAGCGGCCAGGCTCCGCCTGACGTACCGGGTGGTCTCGTCGGCGAGGATTTCGGGCAGTCCCGCCTCGATGCCGCGCAGGGCCTGTGCGGCGACATCGGCGGGGGCTGTCTTCTGATCGGCGGGAACGCCCGCGGCCATGTCGGTGTCCATGTAGCCGACGTGCAACGCCGAGACGGTGATGCCGCGAGGCGCCAGTTCTTCTCGTGCCGCGCCGGTCAGCGCCCATGCCGCGGCCTTGGCGGCTGCGTAGGAACCGAGGCCGGCCGGGTGCAGCCAGGACAGGACCGAGAGGACGTTGAGGACGGCGCCGCCGCCGTTGCCCTCGATGACGGGGGCGAATGCCCGCGTGACGACGAGCGGGCCGAAGAAGTTCGTCTCCATCTCGCTGCGCACGGAGTCCAGGCCGCCCCCGATCAGCGGCGTGGCGGTGGAGATGCCGGCGTTGTTCACCAGCAGCGTCGTGTCGGACGCGGTGCGGGCCGCGGCCCGGATCGACTCCTCGTCCGTCACATCAAGCCGCAGCGGGGTGACGCCCGGCAGGTCCACGGCCTCCGGGCGGCGGGCCGCCGCGTACACCTTCGCTCCGCGCTCAACGAGCTGGGCGGCCAGATGCCGACCGAGCCCCCGGTTGGCGCCGGTGACCACCGCTACCGCGTCCTTCAGTTCCATGCCTACTCCCAGCGCTGCGGGCGCCCAGCGCCCTTAATTAGATTACGAGTGCAATCTAAACATGCCCTAGAATAGATTGCAATCGACATCCAATAGGGAGGTGGCTCATGGGCCGCGTATCGCAGGCGCAGGCGGAGGAGAACCGCCGACGGGTCGTGGAGACCGCTTCCCGGCTGTTCCGGGAGCAGGGCACGCAGGTCAGCGTCGCCGATCTCATGAAGGCGGCCGGTCTCACCCACGGCGGCTTCTACAAGCAGTTCGCTTCCAAGGAAGCGCTCATCGACGAGGCCACCACCCACGCGTTCGGCGAACTGACCCGGCTCCGCGACGACGGGCTCGAACGGCACGCCGGGCAGCGCGACGCCGCCCAGCAGGCACTGATCGACACCTACCTGTCCGTGGAGCACCGCGACAGCGCGGCGGACGGTTGCCCCGCTGCCGCACTCGCCGTCGACATGGCGCGCGAAGCCGGAGATCCCGAGGCTCGCCGCGTCTACACCGAGGGCGTGGGCGACTTCGCCGAGTGGCTGGCGACCGAGGACCAGGACGGCATCACACGGCTGTGCACCATGCTCGGCGCACTTGTCCTGGCCCGAGCCACCAAGGGATCACCCCTCTCCGAGGAGATCCTCACCGCCGCGCGGGCAGCGCTGGCGGCGACCAACTGATCGACATCACGGCGCCGGGCACCACACGGGTCCCCGAGCGAGGGATCTGCTCGCCGTCGGCCTGTACGGCCACATACGTACGGGGGGCCTGGACCCGGGTACCGGGAAGCGGAGAAGTCAGCCGGCTGCCCGCCCCGGCAGCCTCACCGACCGCGCCCGTACCAGCGCCGGTCACTGGACACACCGTCTACGCCGATCTCGTGTCCGGCCCGGTGGTCGCCCGTACCGGCCGTGACGCACCGGCCACAAGGAGATCCGGCCTGTGGGCGGGCCGCTCCGGTCCCGGGGGAACCTTGGGAACCCTCCGTCATGCTGGGGTGCGCGCCGGGCACGGCAGGTGTAGAGAGGAGGGGTGTCGCAGCGCCTCGTAGGTCTTCGCCGGTCGGCGCGAGCGGGTAACGCGATGGTGGCCGTCCCGATCGCACTGATGGCGGCGGTCGTCGTGATCGACGTTCTGGCCCCGCCCGACATTCACCTGGGCCCCCTGCTGGTCGCCGCACCGGCGATCACGGCGTCGTTCGCCGGCCCCTGGACGACGGGGCTGGTCGCCGCCCTGGCGGTGGCGGCTCAGGCGGTCATCGCGGTGTTGCGCGACCGCGACGAGCTGTTCTCGGCGAACCACCAGGCACAGATCGCCGCCCTGGTCCTGGTCGGGTCGAGCCTCGTGATCTTCTGCGTGGTGCGCGAGCGCCGTGCCAGAGAACTGACGCAAGTGAGGTACGTGTCCGAGACCGCGCAGCGCGTAGTCCTGCGACCACTGCCCAAGCGGATGGGACCGCTGCGAGTCGCGTCCCTCTATCTGGCCGCCGAGGTCGAGGCGCAGGTCGGCGGTGACCTGTATGCGGCCACACGCACCAGCTCCGGCACCCGGCTGATCGTCGGCGACGTACGCGGCAAGGGCATGACCGCACTGGGTGACGCCGCCCTGCTGCTGGGCGCCTTCCGGGCCGCGGCCCATCGCCAGGCGAGCCTGCCCGAACTGGCCGCCTACCTCGATGGAAGCGTGTGCTGGAACCTCGCCGAACCCGGGGAGACGGACCAGTCCGGAGAAACGTTCATCACCGCGACCATCCTCGACATCCCCGACCAGGGCGCGACGGTCGAAATGATCGACTGCGGGCACCCACCGCCGGTTGTGGTGCGCAACGGTCGTACCGCGACGATCGATGCCTACCAGCCCGCGCCCCCGCTGGGCCTCGGCGAACTGGCGCACACCTCCTACCGCGTCGACACCTTCGCGTTCGAGGCGGGCGCCCTTCTCCTGCTCTACACGGACGGGGTCACCGAGGCCCGGGACGCCGCCGGCGCCTTCTATCCACTCACCGAGCGCATCACCGGCTGGGCAGAGACCGACCCCGACGCCTTCCTGCGTCGCCTGCGGCGCGATCTGCTCCACCACGTCGGCGGACGGCTGGGAGACGACGCCGTCGTTGTCGCCATCGAGCGCCCGGCCCTGTCCATGTGATGGAGCCCGGACGTACCGGTCCTCGCCAGTGCCGCCGCCGAGCATCAAGTCATCCATACGTCACCTGATCGGTTCAGCAGGACCTAAAGTGTGCGCGTGACCGAGCAGAATCCCGAACTCATCGCCGGCCGGTACCAGCTGGTCGAACGTATCGGCCAAGGCGGTATGGGCCGGGTCTGGCGGGGCGTCGACCAGCAGCTCTTCGGCCGCGAAGTCGCCGTCAAGGAGATCGTCTTCCCGCCGGGTATGGACGACGGCGACCGCGCCGAGCTGCTCCGGCGGTTCACCGGCGAGGCCCGCGCAGCGGTTACTCTCAGCCACCCCGGGATCATCACGGTCCATGACGTGGTGGAACACCACGGTGCCCCCGTCATCGTCATGGAGCTGATCCGCGGACAGTCCCTGGCCGCCGCCATCCGCAGCCGGGGCCGGCTGCCCGTGCAGCGGGTGGCCGAGATCGGCGCCGCCATGCTCGACGCACTGGCCGAGGCGCACGCGGCCCGGATCATCCACCGCGACATCAAGCCCGACAACGTCCTCCTGACCAAGGACCGCGTCGTCCTCACCGACTTCGGCATCGCCCACCTCGCGGACGCCACGACCAAGTTGAGCCACAGCGGCATCGTCATCGGCACGCCCCAGTACATGCCGCCGGAACAACTGGAGGGCAAGCGGCCGACCCCCGCCAACGACCTTTGGGCGCTCGGCGCCACCCTCTATCACGCCGTCGAGGGGCGCCCGCCGTTCGACGCGCAAGGGCTCCACGCCCTCGCCGTGGCCGTGTTCACCCGCCCGCACCTGCGGCCGGTCCACGCCGGCCCGCTGACGTCCGTGCTGGACGCGCTCCTCGCCAAGGATCCGGCGCAGCGCGTGGGCGCCGCGGACGCGGCCGAGATGCTCGCATCGGTACGGCGGTCGTTCCGGTCCCGGGCCGACGCATCCGCCGGCCACGAGCCGGAACCCGAGCCGGAACCCCTGCCTGACCCAAGGGCGACCCCCGTACCAGCACCGGACGCGGCGGCCGAGCACGCATCCGCTCCGACCGAGCCGGAGCAGCCACCGTCGACGCCGCCGTCACCGCGGACGCCCACTGTCCTGGACTCCGGGTCCGCAGGCGGCGCCCCGCGGCGCCCCGTGCCGGACCGGCCGACCGAACCTCCCGTGCCCCCGGCCGAGGACCTGGTGACGCTGGACACGACGGCCACAGTGAAGAACGGTGAGCCAACGTCCCCCCGTGGACGGGGCCTCACCAGGCGCTCAGCTGTCCTCGGCGTGGCGCTGGCCACGCTCGCCACGGGTTCCGTCCTGACGTGGGCCCTTACCGGTGACGACGACGCACCCGGCGGCGGGGCGGCCGGCAGCGGCCCGGGAGCTTCCTCCGTCACGGTGGTGATCGGGGTGGAAGCACCGCTCACCGGCGGTCTGTCCTCGATGGGTGTCGGCATGAGGAACGCCGCCGACCTGGCGGTCAGAACCGCCAACGAAACCCGGCACGTCCCCGGCGTGAAGTTCGAGATCAAGGCCCTGGACGACGGCGCCGACCCCGCCAAGGGCGGGCCGAACGCAGCCCGGTTCGTGTCCGACGAGAAGGTGCTGGGGGTCGTCGGACCCCTCAACTCCGGTGTCGCCCGCACCCTGGTGGCACCGCTCGCGCGTGCGGACGTGGTCAACGTGTCACCGGGCAACACCGATCCCGCGCTGACCCTGGGCCCCGACTGGGCCGCCGGCACCACGTCCCGTCCGCACTCCACGTACTTCCGGACCGTCGCCACGGACGTCGACCAGGGGCCGTTCGCCGCCCGGTACCTGCACGGCGAGGCGAAGAAGAGCAAGCTCTACGTCATCGACGACGCGAGCGCCCATGGCACCGCTGTCACTGCGGGTTTCACGGCCGAGTTCACGAAGCTCGGCGGGACCGTCGTCGGTACCGAGCAGGTCGATCCCGAGGAGCGGGCGTTCGCGGGTCTCGCCGCGAGGGTGCGGTCCTCCGGCGCCGACGCCGTCTACTTCAGCGGCTACTACGACACCGCGGCGCCACTCTCGCAACAGCTCAAGAAGGCAGGGGTGGACGTCCCCCTGATGGGCGACGACGGGATCTTCGACCAGCAGTACCTCACGTCGAACCCCAAGGCCGAGGGCGACCTCGCGACCCACATCGGCGTACCCGCCGAGGAGTCGGCGGCAGGGCGCGACTTTCTCGCCCGGTACCAAAAGGCCGGGTACCCGGAGGCTGCCGGGTGGTACGGCCCCTACGCGTACGACGCGACCTGGACCCTCATCGAGGGGGTGAAGGCCGTCGTGACCGCCAACGGCGGCTCCCTGCCCCGCGACGCCCGGGCGAAACTGCCGGGTACCGTACAGCGGCTGGCCTTCGACGGTGTCACGGGCCGCGTCGCCTTCGACGCGAACGGCGACACGGTCAACCGTCGGCTGACCGTGTACGTGGTCAACGACGGCAGCTGGACGACGGTGACGAGCGGCCCCGCCACCCGCTGACGCCCGGGGTGCCGCGGCCGTGAACGCAGTTGGCCTGAGCGCCGTGCTGCGGCCGGTCGCCCGCGCGCCATGGGCCGTACGGTCCCGCCCACCTGCCCGAGGGGGATCGCCGCCGCACCGGAGGAAGGCCGCCCGCCCGGCCGCGACCACGCGAGTGGCAAAGGGCCCTCCCACGCGCGGACAAGAGGGGAGAACTGTCCGGTGTCGTTCGCGCAGTTGAGGGGATCGGCCCCAGCCTGCGGTCATGAGGGCTTCAGCGGCGTCAAGCTCTGGAGTTGCTCAAGTCCGCTTCGGCTTCTGACGGCCGGGGACATGATCCATCCATGCGAGTAGCGAGTGCCTCGCTTCGGGGGTCGGAAGGACGGTGGGGCGCGTGAAGATCTTGGCTGTCGGCCTGGTGGTGATCGTGGCGATACTGATCGTGGGGTTGCTGGCGACTGTGGGAAGTCGGGTTGAGCGGCGACGGGTCAAAACCGGGCGCAGTTGGTGGGTGGGCAATCACCGGGGTGGCTCGTTCTGGGGCGGCGGCTCCTCCTGGGGAGGCGAAGGCTGCGGCGGTGGGGGTGGCGGTTGCGGCGGCGGGAGCTGACCCGTCACGTCAGAAATGGGCGAGCGACTGCCGCTGTTTGATTGCCTTTGACCACTGGAGGGTGGCAGCTCACCCGGACATTCACCTGGTCCACCGCTCCGAGCGCTATTAATCCAACGGGCCGTCCCGTATGGTAAATCGCATGACACTGCCCAGCGCCCCGCGTGGGCGTCCCCGCGACAGCCGTGCCCATCAGGCGATCCTGACCGCCACGACCGAGCTGGTGGCCGAACTCGGCTACGCCGGCACCTCCATCGGTGCCGTGGCGGCCCGGGCCGGCGTGGGAAAGGACACCGTTTACCGCCGTTGGTCGGGCAAGGCCGAGTTGGTGTACGAGGCGGTCTTCACCCAGGCGGAGGCGGCTCCGGTGCCGGACACCGGCAGCCTGACCGGCGACCTGGCGGCGCTGCTGGATGCCCTGATCCGGGAGTTCTCCGCTCCAGCCGCCGCGGCCGCCCTGCCGGGACTGCTGGCCGACTTCGCCGCTCAACCGGAATTGCAGGCCCGCATCCGCTCCCAGTTCTTGGCTCCGGCCAAAGAAGGTCTGGTGGCGGTGTTCGAGCGTGCTGTCCAGCGCGGGGAAGCCGACTCGAACGTGCCGGTCGACCTGGTCCTGGACACGCTGGCCGGGGCCGTCTTCTTCCATGTCGGCCTAGTGGGCGAGCGGCCGAACCCTCACCTGGCCGCTCAACTGGCGGCCGTCGTCGGCCGCGGAATCGAGACCCGATGAACGCGTGGTTTCTCGCCGCCGGCACAAGCGCCGGCGTGGTCGCCGCCATCCATGCCGTCGTGGGCGGTCGGGACGTGGTACGCCCTCTACTGGCTGCCGACCTCGCGGACGAACCCCGCCGCGTCCTGCACGCGGTCTGGCACATGGTCACTGCCGACCTGATATTGGCTGCCGCCGCCCTGATATGGCTGGCATCGGGCAACCGCCCTGGCGGCGGCACCATCGCCTGGGGGCTGGCCGTCCACTTCTTCGCCTATGCAGGCGTATTCCTTGTGGTGTCACTCGCGGCGAGCTGGTCCAAGCCGCTGCTTCGCCTGCCTCAATGGATGCTTCTGCTGCCGGTCGCGGTGCTGGCCGCGGTCGGCGCTGCCTGAGGCAACGCGCAGTTTGCGGCCGCGACCACGCTGAGCTTCCGTTGGCAGGCGCCCAGGCCCTTGCCGCAAGGGCCAGTGGGTTACGTGTGCTTCTTCGCGGGCCGGTTCGCAGTGCCCTGGCTGCTCGCCGTCGGGCCCGTGCGTACGACGGCTTGGTCGCCCTGGGGGCCGAACAGGTGGAGAATCTCCACGGCTTCGGCGCCGGCAGGGCCGAACCAGTGCGGTT
Organism: Streptomyces sp. NPDC054887; assembly: GCF_053610585.1. Classification (NCBI taxonomy): domain Bacteria; kingdom Bacillati; phylum Actinomycetota; class Actinomycetes; order Kitasatosporales; family Streptomycetaceae; genus Streptomyces; species Streptomyces sp. NPDC054887. The sequence continues at coordinate 53,091 of NZ_JBSGYQ010000004.1, forward strand.
CGCCGGTGTCGAACTCGGCCACCTGGCCGGGCCGAAGAGTGATCTCACGCTCCCCGAGGATGAGGCGGAGTTCGCCGGCGAGTACGTAGAGCCACTCGTAGCCGGAGTGCGACACCAGCTTTGGTTCGCGATGTGCGAGCACCTGCTTGAAGACCTGCACCCGCCCCGGGTACTGCGTCAGCGGGACCAGGACGCTGCCGGGCTCCCTGCTCCGCGGCCGCAGATGGATCCGCGGATCACCGGTGGGCGGAGGCGTCACCAACTGGTCCAGCGCGACACGGTGGGCCCGGGCGAGGGGGATGAGCAGGTCCAGTGTGGGACGACGCAGGCCCGACTCCAGGCGCGACAGCGTGCTCACGGAGATGCCCGTGTCCTTCGCGAGGGTTTCGAGGGTGAGGCCGCGGTCGCGGCGCAGGGCGCGCAGCCGTGGCCCGATGCTGTCGAGGAGTGCGGAGAGTTCGGCGTCCATCCGACCATTTTGCGGTTTCCGCAAGGGTTCTGGGCCCGGAGCTTGCCCCCGACCGAGTCTGGGCGGCATCCGATTCCGCAGAAGGGGGACTTCCCGTGCTCGCGACATCCCTGGCCGCCCCACCCTCCCCACCCTCCCCGCTCAACGCGCGCCGGCGCTGGACGGTGCTGACCGTGTGCGCGCTCAGCATGTTCCTGGTAGGCGTCGACACCACCATCGTCAACGTGGGCCTGCCCGAGATCGGAGAGGGCCTCGACGTGGGGACCCGCGGTCTCGAGTGGGTGGTCAACGCCTACACCGTGGTCCTGGCCAGCCTCCTCATCGTCTCCGGCGCGCTCGCAGACCGCTTCGGACGTCGCCGCGTCTTCCGGTGCGGCCTGCTGGTGTTCGGCCTGGCCTCCCTGGCGTGCGCTCTCGCGCCGTCGCTCGGCGTGCTCGTCGCCGCGCGGGCCGTCCAGGGGGTCGGGGCCTCCATGCTGAGCCCGGTGGCCCTGGCGATCGTGGTGAACGCGATGCCCGACCCGCGGGAACGTGCGCGTGCCATCGGCGTGTGGGCGTCGGTCTTCGGGCTCAGCATGGCGGCGGGCCCGGTCACCGGTGGCGCGCTCATCGCGGCGTTCGGCTGGCGTTCGGTGTTCTGGTTCAACGTGCCGGTCGTGGTCGCCGCCCTCGTACTGGTCGCCGTCTTCGTACCGGAGTCCCGCGCGCAACGCGCCCGGCGCCTCGACCTGCCCGGCCAGGCGCTCCTCACCACGGTTCTCCTTCTCTTCGTCGGACTGCTCATCGAGGGCCCGCGCCTGGGCTGGGCTTCGCCCGCGGCCCTCATCGCCTACGCCCTGATCGCGGCGGCGACGGCCGGGTTCGTCCTGGTCGAGCTGCGTCTCGGTGAACCGCTCATGGACCTCGGCCTCTTCCGCCGACCGCCGTTCGCAGCGGCGGTCCTCGGCGCCGTGGCGGTCTTCGTCGCGCTGAACGCAAGCCTGTTGCTCAACACCCTCTACCTCCAGCACTCCCGGGGCTGGTCACCGCTCGCCACCGGCGCGGCGACCCTGCCCATGGCGCTCGGGGCCATCGTGTGCGCGCCATGGTCCGGCGCCCTGGTGGGACGCCTCGGACCACAGCGTCCACTGGTCTTCGCCGGTGCCTTCACCGCGGCCGGCGGTCTGTGCCTGACAGATCTGAGTCAGGACACCAGCGTGCCGCTGATCCTTTTCGCGTACCTGCTGATCGGCATCGGGTTCGGTTTCGCCAACGCCCCCCTGACCAATACCGCGGTCAGCGGCCTCCCGTCCTCCCAAGCCGGCGTGGCCGGGGCGATCACGTCCACCGCCCGCCAGGTCGGGGCGGCGGTCGGGATCGCCGTCGCCGGGGGCCTCGTCGCCGGCACCGCCCCCACCGGCCTCGCCGCCGCGTCGCGTCCGGGATGGCTACTCGTGGCAGCCTGCGGAGTGTTCCTCCTCGCTGTGGCGCGCGCCTCCCGGTACACGGCCGTCCGTACCGGCTGACCCGAGATCGCTTCATCGAGGCGGTGTTGGCACCACGTACAGGACAACCCGGTGGGCGGATCCACCGCGAGTTTGTGCGTCGGGCTTGCGGCGGGCGGGCGCACAAGTGGGCTCCGCCCGCCGCGGGTGGTCACTGGCTGCTGGGCACCGTGTCCTCGAAGGTCGTGCCCGCGGCCCTGTAGGCGGCGATCTTCGTGGCGACCTGGGCCGGGGTGAGCACCTGGTCCTTGATATGCAGCACGTAGTCGACCTTCTGGTCGTAGGCGCGCGGTGTGGTGCTGGTCTGGCCCGCGAGGTCGATGAGCCACTGGTTGAAGTTGATGGACATCGGCCGTTCGGGCAGGTAGCGGGCGTCGTGACGGCCGAACTCCTGACCGTCGACGTAGTAGGTGATGTTGCTGTCGTTGATGGTGACGACGAGGTCGTGCCAGCCGGCGTAGCTGGTACGGGACTCCGAGTGCTGGTTGACGGCCTCCCAGGGATCGGGCCGGTAGGTCTCCCACGACGTGGTGTAGAGGATGTTGGCGGGCTCGCCCCAGCCACCGTTGGGCAGGTACTCGAAGTCGTACTCGGCGTAGTCGTCCGCCATCGGGGCCTTGAGATCGTTGATGGTGAAGAACGTCTGCACCACGCGGTCGCCGTCAGGACCCGACTTCGGCGCGTCGGAGAACCGCACCCGGGCCGCGTAGGTGCCGTTCTTGAACTTGGTCGCCTTGGTGAGGACCTCGGTGTGCTTCGTGGACTCCGGGGTGCCGGCGGTCGAGGTCTCCAGGTTCATGATGGAGTTGGCCCCTTCCTTGGCGAAGGTGACGTTCTGCGCCGCCCAGGTCGCACCCGGCACCCCGGGGCCGCCCGCGTTGGACCGTACGCTCCAGCCGTGGGCGCCGATCGCCGGATCGGTGTGCGAGGTGTAGTTGAAGTCGTCGAAGAGCGTGGCGCCCCCGGTGGGCGGGTCGGTCGGGTCGGGGCCCGGCCCCGGGTCGTTGCCCTCGGGCGCCGTTCCCCACACCTGCGTACCGCCGACACTCGCGGTGACCTTGGACCAGTTGCCGTACGCGGTCTGGGCGGGGCCGAAGGAGTAGTCGTCGTTCTGGTTCAGCGGCTGCCAGTTGGAGCGGTGGAAGCGCAACTGCATGTCGCCGGTGTCCGCGCCGGGCGCGAGGGTGCCGGCGCCGGCGGTGAAGCCGATCTCCAGGTAGCGGTCGGCGGTGGCGGTCGGCCTGGCGAGGGTCCCGAAGGTCCCGGTGACGTTCGCGCAGCCCTTGACCGCCCAGGAACAGGCGAAGGTGTACGAGGCTCCCGCGTCGGCCTTGAAGTAGTACCGGATCTTGACCTGGCTGAGGGAGACCGGGGTGCTGCCGGTGTTCACGGCCTTGAACCAGGGTTCGGCCTGGTCGCTGCCGGTGGCGCTCTGCCGGTACTGGACCGCCAGTGACTCGCCCGCGGCGACAGCGGGTGCCGCCGTCAGGGCGGCGCAGCCGAGGCCGGCGACGAGGGCGGCGGCCAGGGCCGCGCGTATGCGTGTCGTGTGCGCTCTCTTGCTGGTGCTGGTCACGTGGGGGTCCTCTCGGGTTGGGGGATCGCGGAGGGGCGGCTCGGCACTCCGAGGGCGTCGAGCCGGGTTCTGTGGTGGTGCAGTCGTGCCTGGAATCCGGGCCAGTCGCGGCCGCCGGACCAGGCGGTGTCGGCCAGTGCGCACAGCCTGGGGAAGGCGAGGTACTCGGCGTGCGCGGCGGTGGCGACGTACTCGGTCCACAGTTGCGCCTGGGTGCCGAGCACCTGCGCGGCGGCTGCCGCCTCCCAGTGGGCGGGGGCGGGGTCGGTCGCGTACACGGCACGCAGGTCGAGGGCCCGGCCGGGCTGGCCGGGCGGTTCGTCGGGGTGGTCGGACTGCGGGTAGTCGAGGTAGGTGGAGCGGTGCGGGGCCATGATCACGGGTTGGCCGCGGCCGGCCGCCGCGAGCCCGTGTTCCTCGTCGCGCCAGGCCAGGGCGGCGAAGGACGCGGGCAGGTCGTGGCCGGTCTCGGTCCACCCCAGTGGCCGCCTCCCGTGCTCGGTCAGGTGGTTCCCGATGCGTTCCATGAACCAGCCGTGGAGTTCGTCGGGGCCGGCCAGCCCTTGCTCGGCCACCCGCCGCAGGGCGGTGGGGGAGCGGTGCCACTCGGTGGTCGGGCATTCGTCGCCGCCGACGTGGATCCAGGGCGAGGGGAAGAGGTCCATGACCTCGTCCAGTACGGTGCGGCAGAAGTCGAGGACCTCGTCGGTGACGCCGAGCACGGTGTCGCACACTCCCCAGCTATGCCATACGTCCAGCCGCCGTTCGGGGAAGTTGCCGAGGTGCGGGTAGGCGGCCAGGGCGGCACGCGTGTGGCCCGGCATCTCGATCTCCGGTACGACGGTGACGCCGCGGTCGGCGGCGTATGCCACCAGGTCGCGCAACTCCTCGCGGCTGTACGCGCCGCCGTGCGGCACCCCCGCGACCTCCGTCAGCCTGGGGTACGCCGCGACAGGCATCCGCCAGCCCTGGTCGTCCGTCAGGTGCAGGTGCAGCACGTTGAGTTTGTGCAGCGCCAGCAGGTCGGTGAAGCGCCGGAGGAAGGAGACGGGCTGGAAGTGGCGGGCCACGTCGAGCATCGCGCCGCGCCAGGCGTACCGGGGCACGTCCGTGATCTCGACGCCGGGGACGGTCCACGGCACGCCGCGTACCGGTTCCGCCGCCAGGGCGGCGGCCGGCAGGAGTTGCCGGACCGTCTGGACACCGTGGCGCAGCCCGGCGGGGCCGGCGGCACGCAGCAGTATCGCTTCGCCGCTGACCGTCAGGCCGTAGCCCTCCGTGCCGAGACCGGTGAGGCCGGGATCGAGGATGAGCACGATCCGGCCGTCGGCGGCGAGGGGCAGGGGCAGACCGGTCGCGGGGGCCAGCAAGGTACGCAGCAGAGCGGCGGCGGGCCCAGCGCCGGGGGTGACGCGGATCGCCGTTGTGTCGTCGAGTGTGAACGCGCCCGCCGATCGGCTGAGTTTCGCGGGCCTCGGTACGAGCCGGGGGTCCGTGGCCGGTGGGAACACGGGGCCCCCTATCCCTTGACCGCGCCGCCGGCCAGGCCGGTGGCGACCCGGCGCTGGAGCACCAGGAAGAGGATGAGGACGGGCAGCGCGAAGAGCGTGGAGGCGGCCATGGTGGCGCCCCAGTCGGTGCCGAAGACGTTCGAGAACGAGGAGAGCCAGACCGGCAGGGTGCGGTCGTCCTGGTTCTTGATGATGAGCATGTTGGCGAAGGCGAACTCGTTCCAGGCGGTGATGAAGCCGAAGAGTGAGGTGGCGAGCAGTCCGGGTGCGAGCAGCGGGAGGGTGACCCTGCGGAACGCGGCCGCGCGGGTGCAGCCGTCGACCTGGGCGGCTTCCTCCAGTTCCTTCGGTATCGCGGTGAGGAAGCTGCGCAGGGTGACGATGGTGAACGGCAGAGTGATCATGAAGTAGACGAGGGTGAGAGTGGCGAGCCGGTCGAGCATGTCGGTGTCGCGGGCGATGACGTACATCGGGATGAGCAGCGCCTCCCAGGGTGCGACCTGCGCGATGAACACCATCAGGACGAAGCCGCGGCGGCCCTTCCAGCGCAGCCGCGCCACCGCGAAGGCCGAGCCGAGGGCGACGGCCAGGGCCAACAGCACACAGCCGGCCGTGACGAGGAGGCTGTTGCGCCAGAACGACCAGAAGCCGTCGGCGTCCACCGCGGCGGAGAAGTGCTCCAGCGTCAGCGAGGTGGGCAGGAAGACGGGCGTCTCGGCCTGGATGTCCGGGGTGGGCTTGAAGGCCGTGAGGACCATCCAGTACACGGGAAAGACGCAGAGGAGGAAGACGGCGAGCGCGCCCGCGTTGAGGGGGAGCCGCCGCAGCGCACCGGACATCGGTGCGGGGAGGGGTCTCACAGCTCGGCCTCCTGACGGAACATCTGACGGAAGTAGACGATCAAAACGGTGATCAGGATGAGTACGGTGAGGGTCGCCGCGGCGGCTCCGAGGTCGTAGCGGTGCAGCGACCGGGCCACCTGGTAGGAGTAGACCGGCAGGGTGGTGGTGGCTCCGCCGGGTCCGCCTCTGGTGACGGCCCAGATCTGCCCGAAGCACCGCAAGACCCAGATGACTTCGAGGCTCAGGACCAGCCCGAAGACGGGTTTGAGGACGGGCAGGGTGATGGAGCGGAATATCTGCCAGTTGCCGGCGCCGTCGATGCGGGCGGATTCGAAGAGCTCGGTGGGGACCGTGGTCAGCGCGGAGTGCAGTGTGATGGCGACGAAGGGCACGGACTGCCATACGACGAGCAGGACCAGGACGGTGAAGGCCGCCGGCCCGTGTGCCAGCCAGGAGTAGTCCTGGAAGGAGTCGAACCCCAGCCGCACCAGCAGCCAGTTGACCACTCCCAGGCGGGAGGAGAAGAGCCACTGGAAGACGGTGGACGTGGCGATGACGGGGCTGGCCCAGGCGAGCACCAGCCCGCTCAGGACCAGGGTCCGCATCCGCTTGCGCAACCGCTGGAGCATCAGTGCGACGCCCGTGCCGATCACCATGATGAGTACGACGTTGATCCCGGTCCACCACAGTGTGCGCCGGACGACCTGCCAGAACGCGCCGTCGCGCAGGATCTCCCGGTAGTTCTCCAGACCGGCGAACCGGGCCCCTCCCCGGATCAGTTCGGCCATCCCGTAGTGCTGGAGGGAGATCAGCACACTGCGGGCGAGGGGGTAGGCGAGCAGGAAGGCGATGCCGACGACGGTGGGTGCGATCAGCAGGTAGGGCCACAGGGCACCGGGCACGGCCCGTCGGCGTCCGGCCGGCGGGGAAGCCGGGGCGGCGGTGGCCGTCGCCGTCGCTGCCGTGAGCGGGCCGGCCACCGGGCCGGTGCGGGTGGCGGGGCGCGTCATGCTCTCTTCCCCGGCCGCGCCCCGCTCATGAGTTGAGCGTCTTGCTGATGGCGTCGGAGGCGTCCTTCGCGGCCTCGTGCCGGTCGCTTCCGGTCAGCACCGAGGTCATGTACTCCTTGATGGGGTTGGTGGCTTCGACAGCGGCCCACTGCGGGGAGTTCGGTGTCGCGCGTCCCCGCGCGGCCGCCGCGGCCATGGCGGCCGTGCCCTCGTTGTCCTCCAGAGCGTCGGCCAACGACGTCCGGTTGGGCACGTAGCTCATGGTTCTGGCCAGATCCCTCTGCCACTGCTCCCCGGCGAGCGACTTGACCACTTGGTACGCCGCGTCCTGGTGGGCGGAGGCGGCGGGAATAATCAGATCCGACCCGCCGGTGAAGGTGGCCCCCGGGGTGCCCTCCGTCTCGCCGGGGATCGGGAAGAAGCCGAGTTTGCCCGCGAGGGCCGGGTTCGCCTGCTCCACGATCTTCGCGCCGCCGGGAACGGCGATGATCTGGGCGACGTCCCCCTTGGCGAACACGTCGGCCTGCGGCGGTTTGGCCTCGTCGGAGTCCTTGGGGCCCTTGCCCAGGGCCTGGAGCCGCTGGTAGAAGTCCATGCCCCGGAGCGCTTCCGGGCTGTCGAGCGAGCCCTTCCACCGGCCGCCCCTCTTCTCGGCGAGTTCGCCGCCCTCCTCCCAGACGAAGCCGGCGAGGGTGTACCAGTTCTGCCCGGGCAGGTAGATGCCCTGTGTCCTGCCCCGGTTGAGCTTTCCGGTGATCCGCAGCCACTCGTCACGCGTCCTGGGCGGGGAGGTGATCCCGGCCTTCGCGAAGAGGTCCTTGTTGTAGATCACGACGCGGTTGGCGGCGTACCAGGGGATGCCGTACTGCTTGCCGTCGATCTTGCCGGGCTCGGCGAGACCGGGAAGCCAGTCACCGCCGCCGAGCTCTCCGACCTTGTCCGTCAGGTCGAGGACGCCGCCGCTCTGCGCGTACTGCGCGACCTGGGTGTTGCCCACTTCGATCACGTCGGGGGCGTCCTTGCTCGCGAGAGCGGCGGTGATCCTCTCGCCGATGCCGTCCCACTCCTGTATCTGGATGTCCAGGACGGTGTCCTTGTGCTGCCGCTCGAAATCCTTCTCGAAGCGCTGGAGGTACGCGTCGGAGACACTGTCCTTCATGATCCATACGGTGAGCGTGGCCGGACCGGCCGCCTTCTCGGCGCCGGACGACGAGGCACCGCAGGCGGTGAGCGCACAAGCGGCCGTGAGCGCTGCGACGGTGGGGACGAAGCGGATCTTCACTGGATTCACCTCAAGAGAGAGTTGACCAGTTGGTCAACTGGGCAACGGCGTGGCTCGAAGGTGGCATAGACCAATGTGAGCGTCAACCCCCCGCGAAATATGGGCTCTTCGGTAGGAGGTGACGCGGAGAGCGCCTAAACTGCCGTTTACCACCGGACCAGTTGAGAGTGATCGAGCAAGAGAGGTCGGAGCGTCATGGAGAGCAGCTCCTCAGGTGCCGTACTCAAGCGGGAGCGGGTCCGGGAGTTCCTCCTCGGCCTCATAGAGGTGCGTCGTCCCGGCGACGCCATCCCTTCGGAACGCACGCTCAGCGCCGAACTGGGCGTCTCCCGCCCCACCCTGCGTGCCGCCGTGGACGAACTCGTCGCCACGGGGCAGCTCGTCCGCGAGCACGGCCGCGGCATGTTCGTCGCGCCGGCCAAGATCACCCAGGAACTCGTCTCCGACGACGCCGCCTTCGCCGTGCCCCGGGCCGGGGGCACCTGGTCCAGCAGACTCCTGCGACTCGACACCATCCGTGCGGGGGCGCGCATCGGTCGCAAGCTGCGTATCTCCCCGGCCGCCGAAGTGGTCTACATCGCCCGGCTGCGGCTGGTCGACGGGACGCCGATCGCCATAGAACACCTGCACATCCCGGCCGACCTGGTCCCCTCCCTCAGTCCGCAGGAACTGGAGGCGGGAGACCTGTACGACCACCTGCGCGAGCACCACTCGGTCCACGTCGACCAGGCGGTGCAGTCCATCGAGCCGACCGTCGTCAACGAGGCGGAGGCCGGTGTGCTCGACGTCCCGGTTCTCTCACCCGCCCTGCTGATCGAGCGCCTGACCACCGACACGGCGGGCCAGCCCGTCGAGTACGTTCACTCCGTCTACCGGGGCGACCGCTACCGGATCGTCTCCCGGCTGGCCCTGGGCGCCACCGCACCGCACCCGCGTTCCGAGAGCCACCATCCGGGCATCCCGCCGGGGGACTTCGCACACGGGGACATCATCACGTCGTCGACGACCGGTGACGCCCGCTGACCGGACCGCCTTCCCGCCTACTTCTCCTGGAAGACGATCTCCTTGGCCGGGCGGGTCATCCTCACGGTGTTGTCGGCGGTGACCTCGACGATGTGGTGCAGACCCCTGTAGAGCTTCTTGGACTCCGGAAGGAGGCGGTACTCGTCCGCGGCCCCGGCCAGGAAGGCGCGGAAGCAGGCCAGGGACGGGTCGGTTCCCGTGAAGTCCAGGTAGTCCTTCAGCCGGCGGAACAGCTTCGGGAGGATCACCGCGCCGTAGCTGTCGTCGGTGAGCGAGGTCATGCCGACGACCTTCACGCCCTTGAGGGTCTCGTCAACCTTCCACACGCCGTCCGCCGACGCCTTCGCCTTCTCCGAGGCGTCGGTGAGGAACTCGCGGAGGTACACGGGCAGGCCCGAATAGAAGGTCGGGTAGGTCAGGCCGAGCAGGAGCAGGCGGTAGTTGGCTGTCCGTTTCAGCAGGTCCTCGTCGACGCCGGTCCAGTAGCCGCTGTACACGGGCGGGGTGCCCCTGCCGACGAAGGCCACACAGCGGCCGAAGGCGTCGGCGCCCCGGGTGAGGATCCAGCCGGGGACCGTGTCGGGCGTGGTCGCAACGGTCTCGTCGTCGTCCCGCAGGACGGTGGTGAAGCCGAGGAACTTCAGCAACTCGTTCGCGGCCGCGTGGGCGAGGCCCAGCGGCTGGTGCTCCACGTGCGGCTCCTGGCCGTAGTGCGTCTCCAGGGCGTCGATGCCTTCGAGCCGGATGCTCGCGCGGCCGTCCGCCCTGGGCACGATCTGCCGGTCCCCGGGCACGAGCTTCCAGTCGGCCACGTTGTCCGGGATGAACGGGAGGGTGTCGCCATCCGGTCTGGCACCCCCCTCCACCTTGAACTTGCCTCTGATCAGCAGCATGGACATGGCGGCTCCGATCACCGTGGGTGTGTACCGATTACGCACAGTACACAGCCGACCGGTCGTCAAGCCTGCACCGCGCCTGCTGGTGGCAACGGCGACACCTGGGGCGGTACCGGCCGGCGGCGGGTTGCCGTACCGCCCCCTGCGGCGGTCCCTCTCAGCCGCGCCGGTGTCCCGGACGCAGCGCGTAAGGGGTGGCCCGGGAGCCGTCCACACCCACATCGAGGCGGCCGATCCGCTCGATCTCCAGGACGACACGGTCGCCGTGAGCGAGCGGCCCGACACCCGCGGGCGTCCCCGTCGCGATCACATCACCCGCGTACAGGGTCATCACCGAGGACGCGTAGGCGATCAGCTCCCGCACACCGAAGATGAGGTCGGCGGTGCTGGTGCGCTGCCGTGTCGTGCCCGTCACGTCACAACGAAGGTCGAGAGCGTCGGGGTCGGGAACCTCGTCGGCCGTGACCACCCACGGTCCGATCGGGGTGAACGTGTCGAACGACTTGCGTGTGGATCGGTCCTCCCCCGAGCGGACGGTGATGTCCAGCAGGCAGGTGTACCCGAAGACGTGGTCCAGCGCGTCCTCGGCACGCACGTGCGACGCGGTGCGGCCGATGACGACGCCGAGTTCGCCCTCCTGGTCGGTGCGCCTGTCGGAGTAGGGGAGGACGATGTCCTGGCCGGGTCCGATCACGGAGGAGTTCGCCTTGAGGAAGACGCCCAGGTCCGCGATCGAGGTGGAGTACTCCATCTCGGCCTTGTGGTCCAGGTAGTTGACCGGGGCGCCGATGATCTTGCCGGGCCGGGGGAGTGGGGCCTCCAGCGTCGCCTCCGCCAGCGGGACGGGGCGGCCGCGGCCGAGGTCGAGCGGGGCGGCGGTGCCGCTGGACACCGCCTCGATGTAGTGGTGGAGCGCACCGGCCGCGCCGGCGAACCCGGCGGTGACCTGGTCGGTCACGTCGACGATCGTGTCGCCGTCGACGACGCCGAGGAGTCCTTTGTCGAACAGGGCCAGACGCATCGTGGCCTCCTTGCAGTGGTTTCGGAACGGGTGGATCAGGCGCCGGGGTCGGCGTCCTCGGTGCGGTACAGGCCGAGGGAGCGCATGACCGGCTCGTCGCTGTAGGAGAACAGGACCGCGTCGCCGGACGCGGACGTGTTCAGGTGCCGGTAGGAGGCCCAGTTGGGTATCGCGAAGGTGTCGTTCTCGGCCCACTCCAGGCGCACGCCGTCGACGACGGTGGCCCCTTCTCCGCGTACGACGCTGAAGACGGTCGACGCGGTGTGGCGGCGGCCCGCGCCCCGGAAGCCCGGGCGCAAGCGCTGGACGCGGCACCCGATCGTCGGCATGACGGGGCCACCGGTCCAGGGGTTGGTGTACTCCAGCACGATGCCGTCGACGTCGCTGCCCTCGGCGGTGTCGGCGACGGCGTCGAGCGCCCGGCGGGTCTCCTGCCAGGTGTAGCGGGTCACGGGGGAGTTGAGGCCCTGCGGTGTGATCCACGTCGGAGTCAGGCGGCCGTGCAGGAACTGCCGGCTGCCCGCGTCGTCGGCGCGGGTCACCGGCTGGAGCCGCTCGGGGTACTTCTCGTAGAAGCCGGCTTCCAGGGCGTTGACGAGAGGGTAGTCCAGGGCGTCGAGCCAGATCATCGGCGCGTCGCCCTCATGGGTGTGGTCGTGCCAGTGCCATCCCGGGGTCAGCAGGAGGTCGCCGGGAGCCATGAACACGCGCTCGCCGTTGACGGTGGTCCACGCGCCGTTCCCCTCCAGGATGAAGCGGAACGCGTTCGACGTGTGCCGGTGGGCCTGGGCCGTCTCGCCCGGCAGAATGATCTGGAGTCCCGCGTATAGGGTGTTGACGGTCGCGGGCGGGTCGCTCAGGCCGGGGTTGACGAGCATGAGAACCCGTCGTTCGGCCTCGTCCAGGGACAGCACCCGGGAGAAGTGCAGGAGGTGCGGGCGCAGCTCCCGCCAGCTCCACCGGTAGGGCACGGCCCGGCTGCGGGGCTGGGCGGGAAACAGATTGCCGTAGAAGCGCCAGAGCGGCGCCGCCCCCAGGTCTTCCAGAGCCTTGTAGGCGGGGTCGTCGGTCATGGTGTCCTCTCGTGGTGGTCGCTCACGCGGTGCAGGATGCCGTCGGGGCCGGGTCCGGGGTCCAGACCCAGGCGATGTCGTCGAAGTCCTCGGGTGCGCGCGAGGCGAGGAGCCGGTTGCGCAGCGTGGCTCCCATGCCTTCCAGGTGGCAGATCTCGCCGAACCGGCGGGCGTTGGTCTGGATGCCGGCGGCGCGCTGCCGGCGTTCGTCGGCGTAGGCGGCGAAGGCCGCGGCGATGTCGGTGTGCCCGCCGAGGACCCGCCCCAGCGTCACGGCGTCCTCCAGCGCCTGACAGGCACCTTGGGCCAGGTACTGGAGCATCGGGTGGGCGGCGTCACCCAGGAGCACGATCCGGCCGTGCGCCCAGTCGGTGAGGGGCAGGCGGTCGAACAGGGGCCAGCGCCGGTCCCGCGCGATCAGGGGGAGCGCGTCGCGCACCGCCGGGCAGGCGCCCGTGAAGCGTTCTTCCAGCTCCGCCGGGGTGCCCCAGTCGTCAGAGTCGGGTGTGTAGTGGTCGCTCTCGAAGACGGCGACCTGGTTGTAGAGCTCGCCGCGCCGCACGGGGTACTGCACGAGATGCATGCGGGGCCCGGCCCACACGACGACGGACTCCGACGCGGCGTGCCGGGACATCGTGCCCGTCATACGGCTGACGGGCAGTGCACCCCGGTAGGCCACGTAGCGCGAACACACGGGCTCGCCGTCGCCGACCAGGATCTGCCGCAGACGCGAGCGCAGGCCGTCCGCCGCCACCACCGCGTCCGCGGCCAGGCGTTCGGACGTCTCGGCGAAGTGCAGGCGCACCTCGGACGAGGTCTGCACCGCGTCCGTGACCGTGTGCCCCGTGCGCAGGGTGATCGACGGGTGCTCCTGACAGGCCGACAGCAGCGCCGCGTGCAGGTCGGTGCGGTGGGTGACGAGGTAGGGGTGTGCGAAGCGGCGGGTGTACGCGTCGCCGCGCAGGTCGAGAGCGGTGACCTGCTCGCCGCTGAGCGCGTCCATCATGACGAGCCGGGGCGGTGCGACGGCGGAGCGCTGCACGGTGTCCAGGACACCGAGTTCCTCCAGTGCCAGCGACGCGTTCGGAGCCAGTTGCAGCCCGGCCCCGATCTCGCCGAAGCGGGCGGCCCGCTCCACGAGCGTCACACGGTGCCCGGCGCGGGCGGTCGCGAGGGCGGCGGCCAGGCCGCCGATGCCGCCGCCGACGACGGCGATGTGTGCGGCAGGGGAAGTCACAGGCACGGGGGCCTCCTTGGGATGTCGGGTCGGTCCGCCCTGCCCGGCACGCAGGGTGATCTGCGTCGGGATCAACGGTGTCCGGTCACCGGGCGGAAAAGAGATCTCACTGCCGACCCGTGCGGCGGGCCACGGGCGCGGGCTGCGGTGCCGCCCTCAGCAGACGGCGGTGGTGCTGTCGACGTACACCGTGGCGTCGGTACGGGCGTGGATGTCGTCGACGGTGACGCCGGGGGCGGTCTCGACCAGCGCGAGGCCGCGGTCGGTGACGTCGAGTACGCCGAGGTCCGTGATGATCCGGTGGACGCAGGACCGGCCGGTGAGGGGCAGGGTGCAGTCCTGCACGATCTTCGGTGTGCCGTCCCTCGCGGTGTGCTCCATCAGGACCACGACCCGCCGGGCGCCGTGGACGAGGTCCATCGCACCGCCCATTCCCTTGACCATCTTGCCGGGGATCATCCAGTTCGCCAGGTCACCCTGCTCGGAGACCTGCATGGCGCCCAGGACGGCGGTGTCGATGTGACCGCCGCGGATCATCCCGAACGACAGGGCGGAGTCGAAGAACGAAGCGCCGGGAAGGACGGTGACGGTTTCCTTGCCGGCGTTGATCAGGTCGGGGTCGACCTCGTCCTCGGTCGGGTAGGGCCCGGTGCCCAGGATGCCGTTCTCGGAGTGGAGCACTACCTGCACCCCTGCCGGCACGAACGCGGGGATGAGGGTGGGCAGTCCGATGCCGAGGTTGACGTACGACCCGTCGGTCAGCTCGGCGGCGGCCCGTGCGGCCATCTGGTTGCGGTTCCAGCCCATCAGCTGCGCACCGTCCTCTTCTCGATCTGTTTGTCCGACGCCTGGGCGGGGGTGAGGGCGACGACGCGCTGGACGAAGACGCCGGGCAGGTGCACGTGGTCGGGGTGGAGCACTCCCGGTTCGACGAGTTCCTCGACCTCGGCGACGGTGACGCGGCCGGCCATGGCCGCCAGCGGGTTGAAGTTGGCCGACGCGCGGCGGAAGACGAGGTTGCCGTGCCGGTCGCCGCGCCACGCCCGTACGAGCCCGAAGTCGGTGGTGATGCCGTGTTCGAGGATGTGCGGCACGTCGTCGAAGACGCGGGTCTCCTTGGCGGGGGAGGCGACGGCGACGCTCCCGTCCGGCGCGTATCGCCAGGGCAGCCCGCCGTCACCGACCTGGGTGCCGACGCCGGCCGGGGTGTAGAAGGCGGGGATGCCGCAGCCGCCTGCCCGCAGCCGCTCGGCGAGCGTTCCCTGGGGGACGAGTTCGACCTCCAGTTCACCGCCGAGGTACTGCCGTGCGAACTCCTTGTTCTCGCCGACGTAGGAGCCGGTGACCCGGGACACACGGCCTGCGGACAGCAGCACTCCCAGCCCTCGTCCGTCCACACCGCAGTTGTTGGAGACCACGTGGAGGTCCTTGGCGCCCTGGGCGTGCAGGGCGCGGACGAGGATGTCGGGGATGCCGCTGAGGCCGAAGCCGCCGACGGCCAGCGAGGCTCCGTCGGGAATGTCGGCGACGGCATCCGCCGCGTCACGAATGACCTTGTCCACGATTCGGGTGTTCCTTTCGGGCGGGGTCGTCCGGCAGTACGGCGGACCGTCCGCCGTCGGCGACGGGGGCTTCTTCGGCGGTGAAGCGGAGTGCTGTCGCCCCGCCCGGCCCGCGTGCGGCCGCCGGGATCAGCGCGACTGCGCCTCCGGGCGTCATGACCCCGCCTCGTGGCGCAGTGTGTCGGAGACGGACTTCACTCCGCCGTGCGAGGTCAGCCCGCCGTCGACGGGAATGTCCGCGCCGGTGATGAACGACGACTCGTCCGACAGGAGGAACACCACCAGCGGCGTGATGTCCTCGACGCTCCCGACACGGCCCAGCGGCGTCTCGCGGACGTTCGCCTCGCGGAACGACGGCGAGGCCGATGCCGTCATCTCGGTTTCGATGAACCCGGGATGGACCGTGTTCACCCGGACGCCCCGCGGGCCGAGCTCCATGGCGGCCGTCTTCGACAGGCCGCGCAGGGCCCACTTGCTCGACGTGTAGGCCACCGGGAAGTGGGCCGTCAGCGCCGCGGACGAGCCGACGTTCACGACCGACCCGCCGGGGGGCATCAGCGGAGCCAGGTGCTGGATTCCCAGCAGCGGACCCGTGACGTTGACCGCGTGGACGCGGGCCATGTCGTCGGGCGCCACCTCGTCCCAGCGGGCCCGCCAGGTGATGCCGGCGTTGTTCACCAGGCCGTGGACCGTCCCGTACGTCGCGCGCAGTTCGGCGGCGAGGGTCGCCCAGTCCTCGGGCCGGGTGACATCGAGGGGTCGTACGCCGCCCTTGCCGCTCACGTCGGTGGCGATGACGTGGGCGCCCTCGCGGGCCAGGGCCGCGGCCTCGGCGGCGCCCTGGCCGCGTCCCGCTCCCGTGACGACGACGACCTTGCCCGCGAGCCGCCCGCCGCTCATGGTCGCTGCCGGGCGCGGCGCCGGCCCGTCGGCAGCGGGACCGGCTCAGGGCCGGGGACGACGCGGGTGGTCAGGGAGCCGATGCCCTCGACGGTCAGGGTGACCGTGTCGCCCGGCTTCAGCGGCGGCGGGTTCTGCCGGCCGGAGCGTCCCCACAGCTCGGCCAGGCAGCCGCCGTTTCCGCAGGTGCCCGATCCCAGCACGTCCCCGGCGACGACGCGGGTGCCACGCGAGGCGTAGGCGGTCATCTCCTCGAAGGTCCAGCTCATGTTGGACAGCAGGTCGTGGCCCACCTTCTGCCCGTTGACCTCGGCGGTGAGTGCCAGCCGCAGGAAGCCGTCGCCGTCGCGGTACGGCTCCAGCTCGTCGGCGGTCACCAGGAAGGGGCCGAGCGTCGTGGCGGTGTCCTTGCCCTTGCACGGGCCGAGGCCGACCTGCATCTCGGCGGACTGCAGGTCGCGCGCGGACCAGTCGTTGAAGATCGTGTAACCGACGATGTGGTCCCGGGCCTGTTCCGGGGTGAGGTCACGGCCCTCGCGGCCGACGACGGCCGCCACCTCCAGTTCGAAGTCCAGCACGGAGGATCCCGGAGGCATCGGGACGTCGTCCTGCGGGCCGTGGATCGCGTGGGGATTGGTGAAGTAGAACGTCGGCGCCGCGTACCACTGCTCGGGCACGCCGGCCGCGCCGCTCACCGAGCGGCGCACGCCCTCGACGTGCTCCTCGAAGGTCACGAAGTCCCGTACGGACGAGGGCTCCAGCGGCGGCAGGAGCCGCACCTGGGAGACGTGCGGACCGGGCGGAACGTCGAGCGCCGCCGCGCCGGCGACCAGCAGGCCGGGAAGTCCGTCCGCCTCACGGATCAGATCGGTCAGCGAGATGACGCCCGGCAGGGGGAAGAGCGTGCCGTCTTCCTCCACGACGGCCACGCGGCGTCGATGGCGGTGTTCGAAAGCGGCGAAGCGCATGGTGCGGCTCCAGACAGGAAAGGGGGATCGGACGCGGTACGTCGGCCGGGCGGACGGGACGGGGCCCGCTGTTCATCGCGGCGGGAGTCGACAGGCCCCGGGAGACCGGGAACGCGGCGGCGGGAGTCAGGGCAGGACACTGCCGCCGCGCCCCCGGGGTCACATGGGCCGGCTCAGACCGGCGGGGCGACGAAGCAGCCGCGGTCGGGGTCGTTGAAGGACTCCTTGGCGACCAGTTCGTTCATCGGGTTCGCCGTGCCCCACTGGTCGGTGACATCGGGCTGGGAGAAGTCGTAGACGTGCGGGTGCCAGGTGTCCTCGTCGAGCTCCTCCAGTTCGGTGGTGTACTCGACGGTGTTGCCGTGCGGGTCGAGGAAGTAGGTGAAGGTGTTGTCACCCGCCATGTGCCGGCCGGGGCCCCAGATCTTCCTGAAACCGGCCCGCATGACACGGCCCGAGCCGCGCATGTACTCGTCGATGCCGCGCATCTCGAAGGAGACGTGGTGCAGAGAGGTGTGCGGCCCCTTGGCCAGCGCCATGGAGTGGTGCTGGTTGCTGATCCGCATGAAGTGCATGACCTCGCCCATGTGAGGCGAGCTGAGGGTGTCGGAGAGCCGGAAGCCGAGGTGCCGCTCGTACCAGTCGCGGGTGCGGTCGAGATCGGGCGAGTTGAGTACGACGTGCGACAGCTTGACCGGGATCGACTCCTTCTCCTCGATCTTGCGGTGCTGCCGGACCTCGACGTCGGCGGACACCTCGATGGTGCGGCCGTCGACGTCGAAGAAACGGAAACCGTAGCCGCCGCCGGGAGTGTCGACCGTGCCGGGCCGCGAGAGCAGCTGGACGCTGCCGGCCAGCAGCCGCTCGGCGAGCGCGTCCACGTCCTCGGGACTCGCGGCGCCGTAGGAGACGAGGTCGAGGCGCTTCTCGTCCGCCTTGCGCAACCGGATCACGTACTGTTCCGGGCTGCCTTCGGCGGCGAGGAAGGAGATGCCGGAGTCCTCGGCGACCTTGGTCAGGCCCCAGACGCCGGAGTAGAAGTCGAGTTGCTTGTCGTAGTCGGGCACGGCGAGGTCGACGTGCCGCAGGTGGGTGAGCGGGCGTGCGCTCATGGTGGGCCTCCTCAGGCGAGGGCGAGGTTGAGCAGGGCGGCGGCGTTCGTGCCGCGGACGGCGGCGCATTCGTCGGCGGAGAGTCCCGCGGCCCGCAGCGCGGCCACGGGGTCCGACGAGCCCATGTCGAAGGGGAAGTCGGAGCCGAGCAGCACCCGGTCGGCCCCGGCGGCGTCCACCAGGGCCCGCAGGACGCGGGGGTCGTGGACGAGCGAGTCGAAGTACACCCGCCGCAGGTAGCTGCTGGGCCGCTGGGCGCAGCCGGCCGACGCGTCCGGGCGGGCCCGCCAGGCGTGGTCGCTGCGTCCGATGTGCGTGGGCAGGTAGCCGCCGCCGTGGGCCGCGATCAGCTTCAGGCCGGGATGCCGGTCGAGCGCCCCGGAGAAGATGAGGTGCGAGAGGGCGACGGCGTTCTCGGTGGGCTGGCCGACGGTGTTGGACAGGTACCACTGGTCGAGCCGCTCGTCGAGCGTGCAGCCGAACGGATGCAGGAACAGGACCGCCCCGGTCTCCTCGGCACGGGACCACAGCGGCTCGTAGGCCGGGTCGGACAGTTCCCTGCCCGGGGCGTGGCTGGAGATCTCCACGCCGGCCAGTCCCTGCTCCAGGGCGTGGTCGAGGGCCGCGACGAGCTGCCCGGGATGCTGGAGTGGCACCAGCCCCAGACCTCGCAGCCGGTCCGGCGCCTGCGCGCAGTGCGCGGCCGTCGCCTCGTTGGCGAGGCGGTACACCTTCTCCGCGGTCGGCGCGTCCGTCCAGTAGTGGTAGTGCGAGGGCGACGGACTGACCAACTGGACGTCGACACCCTGCGCGTCCATGGCGGCGAGGCGAACCGACACGTCGGTCAGGCTCGGGACGCGGTCGCGGACCATGGCGCCGCTGACGGTGAGCGCGTGTGGCCCGTTGCGCCGGGCGTCGAGTTCCCGCGCCTGCGCGTGCCCCGGCAGACCCGCGACCAGGGCGTCGACCTGGGGGAGCAGGACGTGGGCGTGCACGTCCACGGTCGGGGCGGTCACGGCAGCTCCCGCAGCATCGTCATGGTGCCCGCCATCAGGCCGGGCACGTCGGCGTCGCGGACGCCGTCGAGCTGCCACCGGCCGATCTGTACGGACGCCTCCACGACCGGGCGGACCCGCGCGATCCGCCGTTCGTAGTAGCTCTGGAACAGCTCCTCGTCCCACACCTCGGTCCGGGTCAGCAACTGGGCCAGTACCCAGGCGTCCTCCAGGGAGAGCGCCGCTCCCTGGGCCAGTGTGGGAGGGCAGCAGTGCGCCGCGTCCCCGACCAGGACGACCCGGCCCCGGTGCCAGGACCCTTCGACCAGCAGCCGGTCGAACCACGTGTAGTTGACCTTCGACGCGTCCGTGATCGTCGCGGTGATGGCCGGCCAGGCGCCGCCGTAGGCGGAGGCGAGACGGCGCATCTCCTGTGCGTACGACTCCGGCGGGATGGAGGCGCGGTCGCGGTTCTTCTCGACCACGTACGCGTAGAGCGTGGTGGGGCTCGTCGGGCAGTAGCCGGCGATGAAGGCGGGGCCGCCGTAGGCGAGGTCCGTGCGCTCGACACCGGCGGGGCGCGGGGCGGCGACCCGCCAGATGGCCATGCCGGTCGGTTCGGGCTTGTCGGGGATGCCGACCTGCGCGCGGGTGGTGGAACCCAGACCGTCGGCGGCGATCACCAGGTCGTAGCGGTGCTCGGTCGCGTCGCTGAACCGGACGGACACTCCGGTGGCGTCCTGGTCCAGGACGGTGGCGGTGGTGCCCAGGCGGATGTGCGCGCCGCTGGAGCGGACGGCGTCGGTCAGGATCCGCTGGAGCTGCGGGCGCTGCATGCCGACGGTGGCCGGCAGGTCGTCACCGCCGGTCCGCAGGTCGCGCTGGACGTGCAGGACGGTGCCGTCCGGCGCGGTGATCCCGACGGAACCGAAGGGGAAGCCGGAGGCTTCGACCTGCTCCCACACGCCCAGGTCGCGCAGGACACGCAGGGCGTTGCCCTGCAGGGTGATGCCGGATCCGGCGGTGGCGTTCCAGTCGTCCCTTGCCTCGACGAGGTCGACGCCGATCCCGGCGCGGCGCAGCAGGACGGTGGCGGCGCTTCCGGCCGCCCCGCCGCCGATGACAAGGACTCTGCGAGATGTGCTCATGGGGAACTCCCTTGTTCCTCGGGCCGTTGGCCCCGGGACTACTTGACGGCGACGGGGTTGACGGGGGACCCGACGGCGCCGGTGATGGGCAGGGGCGCGGCGGTGAGCCAGAACTCGTACACACCGTCGGCCGCGCAGTCCTCGGCGAGGGCCTCCAGGTCCCACATCTCGCCGATCAGCAGACCGATGTGGGGGATGACGACCTGGTGCAGGGGCTGGAAGGCGTGGTCGAACTCGTTGGGCCGGACCTCGAAGCCCCACGTGTCGGTGGCGATCGCGGCGATCTCGCCGGCGTGCAGCCAGGGCGCCGTGGTGAAGGACAGCCCCGGTGCGGCGCCGCCGGCGTAGTCGCCCCAGCCGTCGCGGCGGACGCGGGCCAGCTGGCCGGTGCGCACCAGCACGATGTCGCCGCGGCCGACCGTGACGCCGTGTGCCTCGGCGGCGGCCGTCAGGTGCTCCTCGGTGATCGCGAACCCGTCCGGCAGTTCGCCCGCCGTCCCGGCCGTCCGGCCGATGTCGAGGAGGACGGCGCGTCCGGCGACGTGGGCCGCCATGTGCTCGATGCCCGTGATCTGGTCGCCGTCGGAGGTGACGACCTGCTCGGCCGGACGCCCGTTCCACGCCATGCCGTGGTCGAAGATGTGCCCCAGGCCGTCCCACTGCGTGGAGCACTGCAGGGGCATGGCGATCACGTCGTCGGCGCCGCCGATGCCGTGGGGGAGTCCCTGGTTGCCGAGGGCCGCGTCCGTGCCCGTGTCGAGCATGGTGTGGACCGGGTTGGTCCGCCGGCGCCAGCCCTTCTGGGGCCCGTTGATGTCGAAGCGCTGCGACAGCGAGAAGCTGACACCCCGGCGGACGAGGGCTGCACCTTCGCGGCGCTTGGCCTCGTCCAGGAAGTTCAGGGTTCCGAGACGGTCGTCCTCTCCCCAGCGCCCCCAGTTGGAGCACGCCTTCGCCGCCCGGGCTATCGCGCCCTCGGGATCGTCGCGGTTCACACTTCCTCCGCGACACATCGCGTGCGCTGCGCGCCGAGACCGGTGATCGTGGCCTCCATGACGTCGCCGTCGCGCAGCAGACGGCCCCAGTGCATGCCGTTGCCCGCGGGGGATCCGGTGAGCACGAGGTCACCGGGCAGCAGCCGCGCGCTCTGGGAGGCGTACGCGACCATGCGCGCCACGTCGAAGAGCATGTCCTTGGTGGACTCGTCCTGCATGACCTCACCGTTGAGCTTCAGGGTCAGCCGGAGGTCGTTGGTGTCGCCGACGGACTCGGCCGGTACGATCCACGGCCCGAGCGGGGTGAACCCGGGCGCGTTCTTGCTGCGCAGCCAGTCCGTGCCGATCTGCGGCATGTCCCGGCGGAACACGGTGGCCCGGTCGGTCAGGTCGTTGGCGATCGTGTAGCCCGCGATGTGCTCCAGCGCTTCCTCGGCGGAGACCCGGTACGCGGGCCGGCCGATCACCGCGGCGAGTTCCAGCTCCCAGTCGGGCTTCGCGGCCCACGCGGGAAGCGTGACGTCGTCGTAGGGGCCGGTGACCGCGCTGGGAAGACCGATGAACACGTAGGGCAGGTCCTCGGCGGCACGCCGGTCCATGATGTCGGCCGCCTCGGCGCGCGCCTCCTCCTCGGACCGTCCGTCGGACGGGTCCCGGTGGGCGACGTGCAGGTCGATGACGTGCCGGCGGTAGTTGGCGCCCGACTGGAAGACCTGGCGGGGCTCGACAGGGGCGAGCACCCGGAAATCCGAAAGAGGGCGGTGGGGTGACGTCCCGGTCCCGGCCGCGATGCGACGCAGCCGCGGAAGAACGACCGGCCACTGGTCGAGGAGGTCCCGCACCGTCAGATCCGGTGCGTCCAGCGCCGTCCGCAGGTCGACGACCCGCCCTTCGGCATCGACGAGAGCGGGGAAGGCCGGGCCGTCAGCGGCCGAAAGAGTGCCGAGGGCGAACGGCCCGGCGAAAAGGTCAGAAGCGGATTGGGGTTTCACCGACATGTCCTCCTGATTGCGATGCGACTAATCTGAACCCGCCGCAAGCAATCAAGGAAATCGATTCTGTGGATAATAGATATCCACTACATCAATAGTCGCTGGTCGATGCCGTATCCGAAAGAGAGCCCCCCGTGAACTTGGCCAGTCTCGACCTCAACCTCGTCGTCGCGCTGCGTGCTCTGCTCGAAGAACGCAACGTCACCAGGGCCGGACAGCGCGTAGGTCTCAGCCAGCCCGCCATGAGTGCCGCACTGGGCCGCCTGCGCCGCCACTTCGGCGACGAACTCCTCTCCCGCGCCGGGGGCCACTACGAACTCACCGCCCTGGGACAGGTCCTGTCCGACCGTACGGCCACCGCGTACGACGTACTGGAGCGGCTCTTCGCCAGCCAGGCGGCCTTCGACCCGGCCGTGGAGACCCGGGAGTTCCGCATCGTCGCCTCCGACTACGCGGTCGACGTCTTCGGAGTCGAGCTGGCCCGCGTGATCCACGACGAGGCCCCCGGCATCCGCCTGCGGTTCACCCGCACCCCCCTGACCGTCGTCGACGACACCGCCAGCCTCCTGAGCGCCACCGACGGCCTGCTGATGCCGTACGGCGTCATCAGCGACTTCCCCGCCACCGACCTGTACGACGACCGCTGGGTCTTCGTCGTCGCCGACGATCACCCCAGCGTCGACGACCGGCTGACCAGGCAGGACCTCGCCAGGCTGCCCTGGGTCACCTACCAGCGGACCTACGACGCACCGGCTGTGCGGCAGCTCGGGATGCTCGGCATCGAACCGCGCGTCGAAGTCTCCGTCGACAGCTTCCACGCCCTTCCCGCACTCGTCGCCGGCACGCGCCGCATCGCCCTCGTCCAGGCCCGCCTCGCCCGGCTGCTCGCCCCGATCGCCGCTGTGCGCGTGCTGGAGCCTCCTTACGAAGCCGTCCCGCTGCGCGAGGCGCTGTGGTGGCACCCGGTCCACACCCACGACGCCGCCCACATGTGGCTCAGGGAGACCGCTGCCCGAGTCGGCAGGCGCCTCGCGGACACGGGGGTCTGACCGGACCCGCGAGCCGCGACCGCCGCGGTCCGGCGGCGCCCGGCGGGTATTCACGTGATGGATCGAGGGCATCCGGAACACCGATGACGCAGGGGGTGGGCAGCGCCTGCGCCGCCCCGCATAGTCGAGGGCACCCCGGCCCCGCGCCGACGCTCCCGCACCCGGCCCCGCGCCGACGCTTCGCGTGCCGGCACGCCCGTGCCCGCGCCGCTTCACACGCGCGGGCCGTTCACCGGGCGCCGCCCTCCCTCTCCCTTCGCGCACTGGAGTGCCGACATGCCCGCACCCGTCGCCCCGCCCTTCCGCGACCCCGACGACACCACGGCCCGCCCGGGACGGCTCCCGGCCGCCGTCCTCATGGCCGGCAGCTGCCTGCCCGTCCTCGGGGCGGTCCTCCTCGCCCCCGTACTGCCCCGCATGCAGGACCACTTCGCGACGGTGCCGGGCAGCAGCGCCCTGGTCCCCCTGGTGCTGACGGTTCCCGCGCTGGCGCTCGCCCTGCTCGCCCCCTTCGCGGGAGTCGTCGTCGACCGGCTGGGGCGCAAGCGCCTGCTCGTCGCGGCCACAGCCCTCTACGCCGTCTTCGGAACCGCGCCTCTGTGGCTGGACTCCCTGCACGCGATCCTCATCAGCCGCATTCTCGTCGGCGTCGCCGAGGCGGCCATCATGACCGCCTGCACCACCCTCATCGGCGACTACTACAGCGGAGAACTCCGCGACCGGTACCTCGCCCTGCAGACCATGTGCGCCTCGGCGTCGGCCACGGTCTTCTTCGTCCTCGGCGGTGTCCTCGGAGCCGCCGACTGGCGCGGCCCCTTCTGGCTGTACTCCATCGGCCTGCTGATCGCCCCGGTCATGATGCACGTCCTGCCCACACCCCGTCCGCCGGCGAGAAGCGACGTACCGGAGAAGCAGGCCGTGCGACGTCCCTTCCCCGTGCGCCGCATGGCCGGGATCTGCCTCCTCACGGTGTTCGGCGCCGTCGTCTTCTACGCGGTGCCCGTCGAAATGGCCTATCTGCTGGACGACTTGGGAGTGCACTCCACCGGAGCCATCGGTGCCGTCACCGCGGTGGCCAGCGCTGCCACCGTCGTCGGGTCCATCCTCTTCACGCGGCTCTCCCGGCGGCTGCGCGACCGGCTTCCCGCCCTCTTCGCCCTGTGCGCCGTCGGCTTCGTGCTGATGGGTGTCGCCGACGGCCTTCCCCTGCTGATCACCGGGGCCGTCGTCAACTGCGTCGGCACCGGGATGCTGCTGCCGTCGCTGGTGACGAGGGCCATGTCCCGGCTCGACTTCGACGACCGCGGGCGCGGCATGGGCCTGTGGACGGCGGCCTTCTTCCTCGGCGAGTTCCTGTGTCCGCTGGTGCTCCTGGGAGGCGCAGGAGTGACTGGCAGCCTCGCCTCGGCGGTCGCGCTCCTCGGCGTGCTCACCGGTGCCGTCTCCGCCGCACTCCTGCGGGCCGCCCGCACCGTGTGAACACGAGCGGCATGACGTCCGTCGTACGGCTACCGCTTCCGCGGTGCGGCAGTGCTGCGCCGTACCACCAGACGCGGAGTCATCGTGGTCCGCATGGCCCGGTCGCGGCGCCCCTCCACCCGCTCGATCAGCATTCTGGCGGCGGCCGAACCCATGGTGTGCCCCGCCTGGTCGACGCTGGAGAGCTGGACGGGCGCGAGCGCGGCGAGCGCGGTGTCGTTGTAGCCGACGAGAGAGACATCGCCGGGAATGTCGAGCCCCAGCTCGTGTGCGGCGCGGTAGATGCCCAGCGCCGCCACGTCGGCGCCGGTCATGACGGCGGTCGGCCGGTCGTCACCACTCAGGAGCGCCATGCCCGCCGAGTGGCCGCCGTCGTCGGAGTAGGTGGCGTGGTGGACACGGGCGTGGTCGGTGAGCCCGTGGCGTTCCATCGCCTCCAGGTATCCGTCCGTCAGCGCGATCTCGGGGGTGCGCTGCCACCGGCCCGTCCTGGTGCCCGCCGCCGACACCAGGGCGATGTCCCGGTGCCCGAGCGAAACCAGGTGGTCCACCACCAGCCCGGCGCCCCGATCGTCCGCGTCCACGACCGAGTCGTGCACCTCGGAGGCGTCGTGATGGCCGATCACCACGGTGGGTGTCACCGCCGCGGTGGCCAGCACCTCGGCGCGTGGGGCCCCCGGGGCGATGAGGACCAGGCCGTCCATCTGACGGTCCACCATCGAGCGGATCGTCCGGGCCTGTTCGTCCGCGCCGAACCCGGCCGCCCCGATCAGCACCGTGTACTCGCTGTCCCGCAGCTCCTCACGGATGCCGTCGAGGATGTCGGCGAAGAACGCGTTGCGGACGTTGTCGAGCAGGACGCCGATCGTGTACGTCCGCCCGCGCATGCCGCGCGCGGCCGCGTGCGGGCGGTAGCCCAGTTCGGCCATCGCGGCCCGGACCCGTTCCTGCATCGCCGTGCTGACGCCGTAGGCGTTGCGCATCACCTTGGACACGGCTGCCGTGGACACGCCCGCGTGACGGGCGACGTCGGTGATCGTCACCCGCTTGTTCGCTCCGGGTGCGCTGTCCGCGGCCATGAGTACCCCGATCGTCGTAAGAGCAGTGCAACGGTCTACACATCACTACCGGAATGGATTCATCCAGGCGATGAGACTACGACGATGTTACGCGTCTGTGTCTTGACGACGCCAGAGCGGACGGGTCATGGTGTTGCCCACTCGGATGGAGAACGTTCTACATCCTCTCCTGTGTGCGCGGCAGAGTCATCTCACCGCCCCCGCCCCGTCCGGCGCCCTTTCTCCTCTCTCACGATTCCTGGGAGTCACCAGTGCCCCACCGCATGATCCGCGCCCGCCGTGCCCGCCTGACCCTCTTCTCGGCCGGTGCCATGTCCATGGCCGTACTCGCCACCGCGTGCGGCGGCAGCGGTGGGGGCGCCTCCGTGGCGTCCAAGGACTTCACCTACCTCGGCGTCACCGAGAACACCACCACCAGAGCGGCCCTGACCAGTCTGTCGAAGGGCTCGTGCAAGGCCGCGAACGACGCCCAGCCGCTGAAGATCGAGACCGTCCCCCAGGCGAGCCTGGACCAGAAGCTCCAGCTGCTCGCCGGCCAGGACGCGCTGCCCACGCAGTTCGCGGCGGGCAACGCGCCGGCACTGACCAAGCAGCTCAGCAAGTCGGACAAGATCGCCGACCTCACACTCGAACTCGAGCGTCTCGGTGTGTACGAGCAGCTCGAACCGGCGGCCGTCTCCACGATCAAGGCCCTCTACGGCGGCAAGCTGGACGCGCTTCCCTACGAGTACAACATCGAGGGAATCTTCTACAACAAGAAGATCTTCAAGGACAACGGGCTGCGGATTCCAGGCACCTGGGGCGAGTTGAAGGCCGCCTCCGAGAAGCTGAACGCGAAGGGCGTCCAGCCTCTCTCCGCCTCCGGACAGCAGGGCTGGCCGCTGACCCGCCTCATCAGCGGTTACCTGTACCGGAGCCTGGGCCCCAGCGCCCTGGAGAAGATCGAGGGCGGATCGGCGAAGCTGACCGACCCCGAGTACGTCAAGGCGGCGGAGGAGATCGCCGCCCTCGGCAAGAAGGGCTACTTCGGCAAGGGCGTCGGCTCCATCGACTACGACACCGCGATGAACCAGTTCCTCACGGGCAAGTCCGCCATGTTCTACATGGGCAGCTGGGCCCTGGCGAACATCTCCGACCCCAAGCAGAACCGGATCGGTGCCGAGAACGTCGGCTTCATGCCCTTCCCCGCCGTCACCGGCGGCGCCGGCTCCGTCGACCAGTACCCCTCCAACGTCGGACTGGCCATCACCCTCGGGTCGAAGAACTTCGACAAGAAGACCGGGGAGTGGGTGTCCTGCATCGCCAAGAACTACGGCAGCACGGCTCTCAAGGACCACGGCTCCATCTCCGGCTTCAAGGTCAACACCCCGGTCAAGGACGCCAACGAGGTCACGAGCACCGTCCGTAGGACCATCAGTTCCTCGAAGCAGAACGTCCTCTGGTTCGAGGCTCTGTTCAGCACCAAGGCGACCACCGTCAGCCAGACCAACGCGGCCCGCCTCGCCACCGGCAGCATGAGCCCGAAGCAGTTCATGGAGACCGTCCAGGGCGCGCTCGGCAGCCGGTGACCCCACGGAACGGGCGGCCCGCCACGGGTCGGCGAGCCGCCCGTTCCCGCCTGGCCTGCCTCTTCACCCGATACGAAGTGGACACCACTCATGCACCGCGTACTCGGTGACCGCAGGGCGATCGCGATCCTCCTCGGTCCCGCACTCCTCTTCTACACCCTGATCATGCTCGTCCCGATGGTGTGGTCGCTCGGGTACTCCTTCACCCGGGGCAACTCCATCGAGGGCTTCACCGGCGACGGCCTCGCCAACTTCACCCGCCTCTTCTCCGACCCGGCCGTCCATGACGCGCTCTGGTTCACCCTGAAGTACGCGGTCGTGGTCACCGCCGGACAGGTCGTCGCCGGCTACCTCCTGGCCCTGCTCTACGTCTTCTTCCTCAAGAAGAGTTCGGCGCTCGTCCGCACCCTGGTCTTCTTCCCCGTCGTGCTGCCCACCGTCGCCGTGGGCCTGCTCTTCCAGAAGTTCTTCCAGGTCGCGCCGCAGACAGGCCCGGTCAACTCCCTGCTGAACGCCGCCGGCCTGGAATCGGTCGACTTCTTCGGCAGCGCCGGCAGCGCCTTCTGGGTGCTGATCATCATGGACATCTGGCGCTCCATGGGCTTCTACGCCGTACTGCTCTTCGCCGGCCTCGTCGACATCCCCGACGAGGTGCTCGAATCGGCTCGGATCGACGGCGCCTCCGGCCTCCGGCTCATCCGCCACATCGTCCTGCCGCTGTCCCTGCCGGTACTCATGTCGTCCCTCGTCTTCAGCATCAACGGCACCCTGAAGGTCTTCGACTCCGTCGTGGCCCTGACCAACGGCGGCCCCGGCAACGGCACCACCCCGCTGACCCTGTACATGTTCCAGACGTCGTTCACCTACAGCGAGTACGGCTACGGCAGCACCATCGCGCTGCTCCTGACCGTCGTGTGCCTGATGGTGAGCCTGGCGGTCTACCGCGTATCGCGGCGCGACATCACGGAGGGCTGAAAGACATGGCCATCGACACCCCGGTGAAGACCTCCGCAGCGCACAGGCGCACCGGCGACAAGCCCCGCCCCGCCCGGAGGACCGGCAGCCGCCTGTGGGTCAAGGCCGTACTCGGCCTGCTGCTGATCATCGAGATCTACCCGCTGATCTGGATGTTCCTGACCTCGCTGAAGTCCAACAGCGACTACCTGAACAACTCCACCTGGAGTCTTCCCACCACCTGGGAATGGGGCAACTACACCGAGGCGTGGACCACGGGCAACATCGGCCTCTACGTCGAGAACAGCCTCCTGGCCGTCGTCCCCGCGCTGGCGCTGATCCTGCTCCTCGGCACGGCGGCCGGCTTCGCCCTCCAGATCATGGTGTGGAAGGGACGCAGCCTCACCCTGCTGGTCTTCCTCGCAGGCATGATGATCCCCCCGCAGATGATCCTCCTGCCGCTGTTCACCGTCTACTTCCAAACAGGGCTCTCCGGCACCCTGTGGCCGCTGATCCTCACCTACACCGGAACCGGCCTCCCGCTGACCGTCTTCATGATGGCCACCTACTACAGGACCGTCCCCCGCGAACTCTTCGAAGCGGCCGCGCTGGACGGCGCCGGCATCCTGCGCGCCTTCTGGACCATCAGCGTGCCCGTGGTCCGCAACGCGCTGCTCACCGTCGGCCTCGTGCAGTTCTTCTTCATCTGGAACGACCTGCTCATCGCCCTGACGTTCACCAACAACCAGGACCTGCGCACCATCCAGGTCGGCCTGCTCAACTTCACCGGCGACTTCGGCGCCACCCAGTACGGGCCGCTGTTCGCAGCCGTCTGCATCAACGTCTTCGGCACTCTCGTGATCTACCTCTTCCTCAACCAGAAGGTCATGAAGGGCCTCACGTCGGGAGCGGTCAAGGGCTGATCGACGATCGCCCCGCCCTCCCGAGCACACGAAAGGTCCCTCCCCTTGCAGTCCTCCCAGCCCTCCCCGGTGCGCTTCGAGCACCTCCCGGACGGCCTCGGCATCGGCACCGCGACGCCACGCCTGTCCTGGACCCAGGCGCCCGGCACCGGCAGCCAGGAAGCCTACGAAGTCGAGCTCGACCGCGGGGGCCACGTACACCGGACCGGCCGCCTCACCGGCTCCGAGCACGTCCTCGTGCCCTGGCCCGCCGAACCACTCGCATCCCGCGAGCGTGCCGTGGTCCGCGTACGGACGTGGTCCACCGACGGAGCCGGGCCCTCGCCGTGGAGCGCGCGCAGCTCCGTCGAGGCCGGCCTGCTCCACCCCGACGACTGGATCGCCGTTCCCGTCGGCGCCGGCTGGGACGAGGACCCGGCCGCCGAACGCCGCCCGGCCCGCGTCCGCAAGGACTTCCGCACCGGCCTGCCCCTCGCACGCGCCCGTCTCTACATCACCGCCCACGGCCTGTACGAGGCGGAGATCAACGGCACCCGGGTCGGCGACGAAGCGCTGGCCCCGGGCTGGACCGTCTACCCGCACCGCCTGTGCTACCGCACCTACGACGTCACCTCCCTCCTCACCCACGGCGCCAACACCATCGGCGCCTGGCTGGGCGACGGCTGGTACCGCGGCAAGTACGGCTTCGACGGCGGCACCCGCAACATCTACGGCACCGACCAGTCGCTCATCGCCCAGCTGGAGATGACGTACGAGGACGGCACCACCACCGTGGTCGCCACCGATCCGACCTGGTACGCCGCTCCGGGCCCGATCCTGACCAGCGGACTGTACGAGGGGGAGACCTTCGACGCCCGTCTCGACGACCCGCGGTGGTCCACCCCTGCCTCCCCGCCGGCCGACTGGACACCCGTCCGTGCGGGACGGCGGGACCCCAAGACCCTGACCGCGCCCGAAGGCCCCCCGGTCAGGTGCACCGAGGAGCTCTCACCCGTCGCCGTCACCCGCACCGCCGACGGCCGCCACCTGCTCGACTTCGGACAGAACCTGGTGGGCCGACTCCGCGTCACCGCCGACGGCCCCGCCGGCACCACCCTCACGCTGAGGCATGCGGAGGTCCTCCAGGACGGAGAGCTGGCCACCCGCCCCCTGCGCGAAGCCCACTCCACCGACACCCTCGTCCTGCCGGGCCACGGGCCGTACACCTGGGAACCGCGCTTCACCCTGCACGGCTTCCGATACGCCGAGATCGCCGGTTGGCCGGACGGCCTCGACCTCGACGAGAACGCCGTGACCGCACGCGTCTATCACACCGACATGCGCCGCACCGGGTGGTTCGAATGCAGCGACCCGATGGTCAGCCGGCTCCACGAGAACGTCGTGTGGAGCATGCGCGGCAACTTCGTCGACCTGCCCACCGACTGTCCGCAGCGCGACGAACGTCTCGGCTGGACCGGCGACATCCAGGTCTTCACCCCGACGGCCGGCTTCCTCTACGACTGCGCCGGCATGCTCGACTCCTGGCTCACCGACGTGGGTCTGGAGCAACTGCCCGACGGCACCGTCCCCTGGTACGTGCCCGTCATCCCCGGCGGATCGACGTGGACCCCCGTCCAGCCCGGCGCCGCCTGGGGCGACGTCGCCACTCTCACTCCGTGGGCGCTCTACCGGCGATTCGGCGACCTCGAACTCCTGCGACGCCACTACGCCATGGCCAAGGCGTGGGTCGACCTGGTCGAGAAGCTGGCCGGCCCCGATCGTCTGTGGGACACCGGCTTCCAGCTCGGCGACTGGCTCGACCCGGTCGCCCCTCCCGACGACCCCGCGGCCGGCCGCACCGACCGCTACCTCGTCGCCACCGCCTACTTCGCCCACTCCGCCCGGCACCTCGCCCTGTCCGCCCGCGCACTGGGCCACACGGCCGACGCCACCCACTACGAGACACTCGCCGACGAGATCACCACGGCCTTCCAAGGCCGCTATGTCGTCGCCACGGGCCGCATGACCAGCGACAGCCCCACGGCCTACGCCCTCGCGATCGCCTTCGGCCTGCTCGACACCGCACAGCGTCAAGCCGCGGGCGACCGCCTGGCGGAACTCGTCCTCCAGGACAACGCCCGCATCGCCACGGGGTTCGTGGGTACGCCCCTGATCTGCGACGCGCTGACCGACACCGGGCACCTCGACACCGCCTACCGCCTGCTCCTGCAGACCGAATGCCCGTCCTGGCTCTACACGGTGTCCATGGGGGCCACCACCATCTGGGAACGCTGGGACAGCCTCCGCCCCGACGGAACGCTCAACCCCGGCGGCATGACCTCGTTCAACCACTACGCCCTCGGCGCCGTCGCGGACTGGCTCCACAGAGTCGTAGGGGGGCTCGAAGTCACGGAGCCGGGAGCCCGGTCCCTCTCCTTCCGGCCCCGGCCGGGAGGCGGCATCACCTGGGCGCGGACCCGCCACGAAACGCCTCACGGCACCGCGTCGCTGTTCTGGGAGACCACCACCGCCGGTATGAGGGCCCGCATCACCGTACCGCCGGGCTGCACCGCCGTCGCCGAACTCCCCGGCCGCGCGCCGGTGGCACTCGGCCCCGGAACGCACATCCTCGACTCCGCCGAACACGACTGAAAGGGTTTCGGAACAACCCCGGTGTCCGCAGAATGCCCGGCCTGATGAGTTCTTTCACGCCGGGCATTCGTGTTGCGGGAAAGTGTGGACGGCCTCCCATTCGTGTGCTGGATGATTGTCATCGAATGCTTGTATACCGCTGCGCGGCTTTCATGGATTGGCTCGATGGATTACTTCGCCGTCTCCATCGATAAGTTGCAGTCCTTCGAGGTCACAGGCATGTGGGTGAATTCGTGGCGTCAGAAGGCTTGACCAGTAGTAGTGGTGGCCATAACTTTCCGATTCATGTGAGGCGCTCCATTGTGAGCGCCCAAGAAGTCCTTGCAATGGGTGCCGCGGGACGCGGAAATCCTTTCGAGGGCTCAAGAACCAGAACTCGCCGGCCCGTGCCCGTCTGCCGGACCTTCAGTTCCACCCCGAATTCGGCCGGCCCCCGCCCGCCGTCCCCCTCTGCCCGGAGAGCCGCTGTGAACCGACGAACCTTCCTCTCCTCCGCCATAGCCACCGCACTCGCCGCCAGCATGGCCCCCGCGGCCACCAGCAGGGCGATCGCCGCTACCGACACCGTCGCCTCCGAACGGGCGGACGCCCTCCTCGCCCGGATGACCGCCGCCGAGAAGGAGGCCCTCGTACGGTGCGACTTCGCCGCCCTCGACCATCTCGGCATCCCCGCGCTGACCATGGTCGACGCCTCCGCGGGACTGCGAGGTGAACAGAACGTCACGGCGTTCCCCGTACCCCTCGCCCAGGCCGCCACCTTCGACGAGAACCTGGCTCGCCGCATCGGCGTCGCCATCGGCACGGAAGGACGCGCCAAGGGCTACAACAACCTCCTCGGCCCCACCATCGACCTCGCCCGTACCTGGCACTTCGCCCGCCAGGCCGAAAGCATGGGCGAGGACCCGTTGCTCGCCGGCCGCCTCGGGGCCGCACTGACCACCGGCATGCAGAGCCGTCAAGTGACCGCCACGGTCAAGCACTTCGCCGCCTACACCCAGGAGGTGAACCGCTTCTTCACCGACACCCTCGTGTCCGAACGGGCGCTGCAC
Organism: Streptomyces sp. NPDC054887; assembly: GCF_053610585.1. Classification (NCBI taxonomy): domain Bacteria; kingdom Bacillati; phylum Actinomycetota; class Actinomycetes; order Kitasatosporales; family Streptomycetaceae; genus Streptomyces; species Streptomyces sp. NPDC054887. Next base: position 85,919 of record NZ_JBSGYQ010000004.1, read on the forward strand.
GAGGTCTACCAGGCCCCCTTCCGCCGGGTGCTCGCCGCCGCACCCACCACGTCGGTGATGATGGCCTACCCGAAGGTCAACGGAACCTTCGCCACCCAGAACCCCGCCCTCTTCGACGACGTCAAGAACCGCCTCGGCCTTCAGGGATACACCGTCCCCGACTTCTGGGCCGGAGACGACCAGGTCGCCGCCGCCAAGGCGGGCATGGACCTCGCCGGACTCGGACCAGCCGGCGTGAAGCTGGCTGCCGGCTCCCTCACCGACGGCTCTGTCCCCGCAGCCCGGCTGAACGACGCCGCCCGCCGCGTTCTCGTCACGATGTTCGCCAACGGCCTCGTCGACAACCCCGTCCCCGCCCCGGCCCAGAACGTCAGCACCCAGGAGCACAAGAACCTCGCCCACGAGGCCGCGCTCGGTTCCACTGTCCTGCTGGCCAACCGCTCCTCGGCACTGCCCCTGCCGACCGCACTGAAGACACTCGCGGTCATCGGCCCCGCCGGCACCGACGCCTTCACCGGCGTCGCCGGCTCCACCTACGTCGATCCCGGCCCGTGGACCACACCGCTCCAGGCCATCCAGAGCCGTGCGGGCAGCACCGTCAGGGTCACCCACGCCCAGGGCACAGCCGGCGACGTCCCGCTCACCACCGTTCCCGCGGCCGTGCTGCGCACGACAGGCGGAGCCGCCGGCCTCAGCGGCCGCTACTACGCGAACGCCGACCGAACCGGCACCCCTGTCGCCACGCGCACCGACACGACCGTCGATTTCACCAGCGCCCCGCTGGACACGCTGCCCGCCGTCTGGTCCGCGAGCTGGTCGGGCACACTGACCCCGACCCACTCCGGTCTGCACCGCTTCTCGCTCCTCGCCGCCGGCAAGGCCACGCTCAAGATCGGCGGAGTCACGGTCGTCTCCGGCTCCCGAGGCACCCGGCGCTTCTTCCTCGGCCCCTACGACTACCCCCTTCAGGGCACCGTCGAACTGGCCGCCGGACGGCCCGTCTCCGTCGAACTCACCTACAGCAACGCCACCGCCGACCCCGGCACCTGCGGCCTCACCCTGGGCTGGCAGCCCGCTTCCCTGATCCCCGCCGCTGTGGAGAACGCGCGCGCCGCCGATGCCGCCGTCGTCATCGTCAACCGCGTGGCCGGCGAAGCCATGGACCACGAGCAACTTGACCTGCCCGGAGACCAGAACCAGCTCATCGCCGCCGTCGCGGCGGCCAACCCCCGAACCGTCGTCGTCCTGAACACGGACGGCCCCGTGGCCATGCCCTGGCTCGACGACGTCGAGGCAGTGCTGCAGACCTGGTACGGGGGCCGTGGTACGGGGACCGCCCTCGCCGCCGTCCTCTTCGGCGACAGCGACCCCTCCGGCCGACTCCCCGTGACCTTCCCCGCCCACACCGACCAGGGCCCCGGAACCACCACCGCGACCTACCCCGGCGCGAACGGAGCCGTCTCCTACGCCGAAGGAAGCGCCATCGGCTACCGCTACTACGACACCAAGGGGCAGCAGCCGCGGTTCCCCTTCGGGCACGGCCTGTCCTACACGACCTTCTCCCACGGATCGCTGGAAGCCGCCTACGACTCCGCCAAGAAGACGGTCACCCTGACGGTCAACGTCACGAACACCGGCAACCGCCAGGGGACCGAGGTCGTCCAGGTCTACGCGACCCTGCCGAGCGCCGCAGCGGCCGAACCGCGCCGACTGGTCGCCTTCCGCAAGGTCACCCTCGCCCCCTCCGCCACACAGCGCCTCAGCGTGACCGTCCCCGCCGACGACCTCATGGTCTGGAACTCCGGCAACTGGACTCTGGTCCCCGGCCGTTACACGTTCGCCACCGCACGCAGCTCCCGCGCCATGACGGCGCAACGCACGGTCACTGTCGGCTGATCTCCACCGGCACAGGCCGGGGCCGGGGGAGGAGAGGCCGCGGGCGGCGGGTCGTGGGCAGGGAGGGGAGGTGCGCCGCTCCCTGCCCGGCCGTCGGCGGGGACGATGAGCATGCCCGGGTGCGGCACTCCGTGCCCCTTTGGTGAAAGCGGCCGGCGTCGGCCACGACGCCCGGTTTCGTTCGTGTGGAATACGTGGCACACGGAATCAGGTTGACTTCGACATGGCAGACACACGTTTCGACCCGCACGCGCTGCTCGCGGACAGTCGACTGGGCGTGCTCGCAACGCTCAAAGCTGACGGCCGGCCCCAGCTTTCCCCGGTCCTGCCGGCCTACGACCGGGACGCCGGTGTCATCCGGGTGTCGACGACCGATCGGACGGCCAAGGTCGCCAACCTCCGCCGCGATCCAAGAGCCGCGCTGGAGGTGACCAGCGCGGACGGCCGGGAGTGGGCCACCGCCGAGGGCACCGTCACCCTTATCGGGCCGGGAACCGACCCGGACGGTCCCGAGGTGCAAGCACTGGTGGACTACTACCGTATCGCTGCCGGGGAACACCCGGACTGGGACGAATACCGGTCTGTCATGGTGTCCGACCGACGTGTGCTGGTCACGCTGGCGGTCGACAACGTGTACGGCGCGACACTGCGTTGACGGTCGGCGCCTGCCGGTGTGCTCGGCCACGTGTTGCCGGGCACACAATCCGGGGCCTTCGGAAGAAGTGGCGGCGCAGGGCACGGGGCTCCGCACTGTCGCCGAAGCTCGAAACATGTCAGTCTGCCGCCATGATCGAGCAGCATGACGTGGTGATCCACCGTTGGCCGGGGCGGGGCCGCCTGCCCGAGGAAGACCTGTCCGCGCTGTTGGCCGCCTACCACTTGCAGACGCAGGAAGAGAAGGGCCAGTCCGCCGCCACGGTCGGCGACCTGCCACACCGGTACCGGGCAGAAGTCGAGAACCCACGGAATGCGTTCGCGGGTGATGTCGTCCTGGTGGCGGAAGGGGCGGACGGTACCGTCGGCTGCTTGGTGGTGACCACTCCCGCGAAGGACTGGATCGAGGTCAAGCGGCTGTGGACGGCACCCGCAGCCCGGGGCCGTGGAGTCGCCTCCGCCTTGCTCGGCGCCGCCGTCCGGCACGCAGCGGAGAACGGGGTCGCGACCGTGCGGTTGTCGGTGTGGCAGTGGCGCACCCGGGCCATCGCGCTGTATGAGCGGCTGGGCTTCGTCGTCACCACCCAGTGGGACGACCGGGACCAGCTGGTGTGCATGGAACGAGTGGTGCAAGCCGCCCCCTCGCAGCCGACGTCTCGCTCCCTGCCAAGCTGAGGACATGGAGTCCTTCGACGACCAAGACCTGGGCGCGGCGATCCTGCACGCGGATTCGCCGGCCTGGTCCCTGCGTGCCGCTGCCGGCCGACAACTCGCGGCATCGGTCAGGATCAACGAAGTGGCCGACGTCCTCCTCCGTCTGCTCTTGGACGCCCAGGACACCGGGGTGACCAAGGACACCGCAGACGCGTTGCTCGCCCGCAAGGACACGGCGGGCCTGCGCCACGTGCTGCTCGCCATGAGCCGCGCCGCCGACTTCGACACGGCGGATCAGATCAGCGCCGCTCTCAATGCCGACCCCGCTTGGATGACGACCGAGGGGGTGGACCGTCTGATCAGGCAGCTGCGGGAGTTGACGACGGATGACGACGACGGCGTCCGCGACGAAGCCCAGGGGATCCTCGCGCTGATTTGTCCGCGTGAGGAATGGGCACTCGACACCGAGGCCAACCATCCAAGCGCCTCCGCCTGATCAGCGAGACCTCCTCGGCCTGAGCACTCGCAGCTGAGCGAGCCTCAGGCCCCCGTGGCATTCGCACACTCCACATGCCCGCCGTGCAGGTCAGTCACGTCGGAGCAACCACCGGTTTCTGAAAGGTCCTTGCCGCCACGACCTCGCTCGCCCCGTCCCAGAGCTGGTGCCGAGCCACACCGTGCCTCCTTGGTCGACCGTCTGCCGCACCGCACGGCTTCGCCCGCTTCGTGCGCAACCCGCAGGTACGCGGGGCGGCGGCGCGGTGGTGAGGGAGAGCTCCGGCCTGCGTCCCCTCGCGTGGACGCCATCGGCTCCATACGCATGCGTTCCGCGCGGCAGGCCATGACTCCGCCCTTGTGCTGTCGGCCTGATACGTTCATTCTAGAGACGAACGTATCGTGAACGATAGTTAAGTGGGGGAGAGATGAGTCGACGGATGGCGCCGCTCGTGCGGCGTCGCTGGCGCGTCCTTGTGTGGTCGCTGACCGCCGTGCTGCTGGCGGGCGTGGCGCTCGGTGGTGTCGCGGTCTGGCAGAACACCTACGCGCTGCGGGAGGAGCGCATCACCGTGCGGCACGACGGGCGGCTGCTGGACGGCGTCCTGGCACGGCCTCAGAACGGCGAGGGCCCCTTCGGCCTTGTGGTATTCGTCCACGGCGACGGGCCCGTCGACGCCACGCACGACACCTTCTACCGGCCCCTGTGGGAGTCGTTCGCGCGGGCCGGCTACGCATCTCTCTCCCTGAGCAAGCCCGGCATCGGCGGCTCCCAGGGGAACTGGCTGGACCAGAGCATGGACGATCGCGCGGGGGAGACCCTCGCCGCCCTCGCCTGGGCCCGCGCGCGTCCCGACATCGACGGCCGGCGCATCGGCCTGTGGGGGGCCAGCCAGGCCGGGTGGGTGCTGCCCAAAGTCGCGGCCCGCGACCACGCTGTCCAGTTCGTCATCGCCATCTCACCGGCCGTCGACTGGCAACAGCAAGGGCGCTACAACCTCCTCGCCGAACTGCGCAGGGACGGCGCCACCCAGGACCGGACGCGTACGGCGTTGCGACGGCGCGAGACGACCCTGCGCCTGCTGCGGCAGGGCGCGACCTTCGAGCAGTACCGCACCGCGGTCGGCGACACCGGCGGCATGACCGCCGAACGCTGGCGGTTCATCGCCAAGAACTACCGCTCCAACGCGAGCGACGACCTGCGCGCCATGCGCGGCACCCCCACGCTCCTGGTGCTGGCCGGGCACGACATCAACGTCGACGTCGCCGACACGGAGGCCGCCTACCGCCGCATCCTGCCGCCCGCCTCCCTGACGGTGCGGCACTACCCCGACGCCACGCACTCGCTGGTCGACAACGCCGTCGAAAGCTCCGGGGCGCGCCTCACCCTCACCGCCGTCTTCGCCCCCCGGCGCCTGTACGCCGCCGAATTCCTGGCCGACCAACGCGCATTCGTCGAGCAGATCACCGACCGCAAGGGGAACGAGTGACCACCGCAACCAGCGCGCCCCCGTCCCGGACGGCCGGACGCCTCGCCCACGTCGACGCCCTGCGCGGCTTCGCACTGCTGGGCATCCTCGTCGTCAACATCGGCTATTTGGCGTCCACTTACCACGGCACGGGCCTGGAGGACCCCGGCTTCACCTCGCCGCTCGACAACGCGGTCCGATGGTTCGTCGCGGTGTTCTTCGAGGCCAAGTTCTTCCTGCTGTTCTCGTTCCTGTTCGGCTACAGCTTCACCCTGCAACTCTCCTCCGCCGAGCGGCACGGGGCGCGCTTCACCTCCCGATTCCTGCGGCGCCTGGCGGGCCTGTTCGTCCTGGGCGCCCTGCATGCGGTGCTGCTGTTCCCCGGCGACATCCTCACCACGTACGCGGTGCTCGGCGTTGTCCTGCTGGCCGCCCGTCGCCTGTGGCCCCGTACCGCCGTGCGCATCGCGGCCGCCCTCTTCGTGCTCACCGCCGCCGCGTACGTCGCACTCGCGCTCGCCACTCACGCGGCGGGCGGCTCGGGAGTGGACCCGGCCGCGGCGGCCGGTGCCGAGCAGGCCGCCGAGGCGCTGCGCGGCGGCCCGGCATCAGTGGTCGCCGCCCACCTGGAGCAACTGCCCGACGTACTGATCCTGCTCGTCTTCTTCCAGGCTCCGGCCGCCCTGGCAGCCTTTCTCCTGGGCCTGGCCGCAGGAAGGCGCCAGGCACTCGGAGACATCGCCCGCCATCGCGGGACGCTGGGCAAGCTCCAGTGGACGGGCTTCACGGTCGGGCTGCTCGGCGGAGTCGTCTACGCCCACGCCAGCTTGGAACACCCGGGTGGCGCCTACCACGTCCTCGCCCTGGGCATCGATGTCGTCACCGCTCCGCTGCTGGCCGCCGCCTACGCCGCCACGGTCCTCCGGTTGGCCGGCGGCCGGCACGCCGACCGGCTGATCGCGATGCTCGCCCCGGCGGGACGCATGACCCTGACCAACTACCTCACGCAGTCCCTCGTCTGCGCCCTGCTGTTCACCGGCTTCGGCGCAGCCCTGGTCGGCGATGTGCCTCCTCCGGGCGTCCTGGCCATCGCCCTCGTCCTCTTCACAACGCAGACCGTCGCGAGCCGCTGGTGGTTGCGCCGGTACCGCTACGGCCCGCTGGAATGGTCGCTGCGCGCCTGGACCAACCTGACCCGGCCGCCGTTCCGCCGAGGGAGGACCGCACCGCGCTGACGGCGGTCTGACGCACTCCTCCTCGTGATCGCCGTCATCGATTCACGGCGACGTCGGCCATCCGCCGCCGGTACTTGTGCGCCCGGACGGCAGGTGGCCGATGTCGGGCGGGCCACCGTCCGCCGCTGGGCGCCCGACCGGAACACGCCCCGTTCGCAGGCCCGCTCGCCCTGCACGGGAGCACCCCGGCCGCCCTGCCGCGGAACGGCGGCGGGCGGGAGGGGCGCTGTTCCAGCCGGCGGTACAGTCCTGGCATGACCACCGCGAATCCGGTGCGGGAGCTCCCCGACGCCAATCTGCGACTCGCAGTTCTCAGCCGGCTCATGGAAATGGGCACGCTGCCGCTCTTCGAGGTGCCGGACCCGGAAGACGCCCACCGGTGCGGCGGCGACTGCGACGCGGACTGTATGGACTGGCTTGACCGCCCCTGGCAGTACGAGTACCGCGAAGAGGTGGCCGCCGCTCTGCTCGACCTGCCTGTCACGACGGAGCAGTGCGCCACGCTGCGCGAAGTGAAGTGGCACCCGTCGGCCCAGGCAATCTCCATGATCTGGAGCGAATGGGGAGGCGCCTGCGACGAGTTCAACGTCCGGTCGCTGGAGGGCATCGGTGTCGCACTGCCCGCTCTGGAAGTGCTGCACCTGGAGATGACCGAAGTCACCGACCTGACCCCGCTCACCTCCTGCGGTCGGCTGCGCGAGCTCACACTGGCCGGGGGATACGACGACGAGACCGACCTCGGACCGCTCTCCCTGATCCCAACGCTGCGTACGCTGGTCCTCACGTCCAAGCTCGTCCGGGACCTGAGCCCTCTTGCCGGCCTGCCACTTGAGCACCTCACCCTCGACGGCTGCCACGACGGCAGCCACGCCAACGTGATCGACCTCGGCCCCCTGGAGCGCATGCCGTCGCTGCGGACGGTCGACTACCGGCGATACGCGCGCGTGAGAGGCGACGAGCATCCGGTGATCGCTGCGTTCGACAATGCCCGTGTCATCGACGCGCTGGCACAGCGCGGGGTCACCCTCGCCCTGGAGTGACGAAGCGGCCGGAGGTGCCTGTACGAGACGTTTCGTGATAATTCATGGTAGATACGATCCGTGCCGCATCCGGAGAAGCCGAATCCCGAGAGCCGCCGCAGGGAGCTCTCCCCACCACGCTCGCTGCTGGCGTCGGTCGTCACCGATCCCGGGCACCTGCCCGAAATCCTCGCCGAGTTCGCTGTTCGGAGGATGGGCCCGGCCGTACCCGCAGCCATCGCCCGGCTACGGCAGAACCATCCCGGCGCCACCGAGGCCGAGCTGCGGGCCCGGGTGGTCGCTCGTGGCCGACGGGCCGTCGTGTCGGAGGGATCCCTCGTGGGCGGCCCCTTCCTTGTCCTCATTCCCGTCGCCTTCTGCGCGGCACTGCTCACCCAGGCACGTACGGTTTTGGAACTGGCCGCCCTCGACGGCCGCGACCCCACGGCGCGCGCCCGCGCCGGCGAACTCCTCGTCCTTCAGGGCGTGTACAAGGACACTGCGGAGGCTCTCGACGCGCTCGCCCGATCGGAACGTGCCCCGCGCGCACCCGCCCGCTGGAGGCGATGGACAGCCCTGTGGCGCGTCACCGTGCGCATGGCCCACATCCTCGGTGTGCTCACGCCGGGGGACCGGAAGCCGGACACGGGCCCACGCGTACGCCGAGTAGCGAGCGGCGCCTGGCAATGGCTGCTCCTCGGCGCCGTCATTCTGGTCGGAATGGTCGCCCCCCTCGTGTGGCTGCCCTACATGGCGGTGGCCTACCAGCGCGTCGACGCCCGTCTGGCAGACCGTGTCTTCGCCTTCTACTTCGCCGATACCGCACCCGTAGCCTCCCGTCCACAGCCGGAAGTAGCGGCGGCCGCAGTACGCGCGCTCCTCTCCCTCCTGCTGCCGTGCGTGCTGGTAGCCATGACCTTCCTGGCCGGCCTGCGCATCGCCGACAGCCACTGGCCGGTCCTCGGCATCACCCTCGCCACGGCGTCCGTAACGGTCGGTGGGCTGTGGTACTGGCGGCGTCACCGGCCGCTCTGAAGCCGGCATGGTGTGCGGAGAAGCCATGTCCACTCAGGATGGGAAGTGCAGCGACCGGGCGCTGTGGGACGCCGTGCGCGTGCGTAGCGGTGGCTAGGCCGGCGGCTTGCTCAGTTCGACCGAGCGCAGGGCCGCCGCGAGTGCCTGTTCGTCGCCGACGTCGAGGGCCGTGTCGGTCAGTTTGATGACGTGTTCGTCGCCGTGTGCCAGGGCGCGCTCGAAGATTTCTTCGGGGGTGAAGGTGCCCGGCGGGGTGTACGTGACCGGGGTGCGGGGTGCGTACATCGCGGTCACCGCAGCGGATGCCGTCCAGGCGGCCCGCAGGCTCGGAACCCACAGGACGTGCGGGAGCGCGGGCAGGGCGCGCAGGACGGCGTTGGGGGCCGTCGCCGCGTGGACCAGCATGGTCTCCTCGCCGTGGCCATGGGTGGCGTACCGGTGGGTGGCAGCCCGCACCAGTTCGCTGAGGCGGCGGCGTGCCTCGTTCGCGTCCGTGATCGCGGGCGCCCACACCGGAAGGCCGGTGACGCGGTCGAGCCGTGCGGCGAAGCCGCCGTCCTGTGCGGCGATGGGCGTTACCGAGTCGAGTGTTCCGGCCGCGCTGTCGCCGCCGGGCAGCGCGGCGACATGGGTGACGAAGCGGAAGCGGGCGGCCCAGTAGCCGAGGCCGTGGGCGAGTTCGGCCAGCCGCGGCTCCGTGGTCTCGCCGGCCAGAAGAGTGCGCACAGCGTGGCCCACTCGGATCACGGGATGCGTAGAGCCGCCGTACATGCCAGGCAGAAGACGAGGCCACCACTCGGCCAGCACGTCACGCCAGGGACGCTCGGCGATCTCACGGCCGAAGTGGTCGATCCAGTCGGCGGCGCGGCGTTCATCGCCGAGAGCCAGGCGCCAGTTGGCGTGCGTGACCGGCTCGACGCCGGTCGGAAACGCCTCAAGTTTGCCGGCATACAGGTCCAGCCACCGGTGCACCGAGTCGGCCCGGCCACGCGCGGCCAGGGCTTCGACAGCCATCGGCGCGTGATTGGTGAGCCGTCCGAGCCGCTCCGGCCCTGAACTGTGCAAACGCTGGAGAGCCTCGTCGAGAATGCCCGTCGTATCCATGGTGAGGACGGTAGGCGAGGCACCTCGGTGACGTAACCGGCTGAAGGCTTAGGACCGGGCCTAGGTCCGGCCGTCGAACCAGCGCTTGGGTGCCTGGCAATTTGTCTTCTGCCGTGCCGGGTTGGCCGCTGCGCTCTGCGGCTCGGGCTGGGTGACAAGAGCCCGGGCCCGCTGGAGGGTTGCGGTGAGGAGCGCGGGGCGAGGTGGAATCACGACGTTCTCGCCTCTTGCATGTTCTATGCCATAGCCCATAAGTTACCGACAGGTAGCTCGCGGTGCGGGTCACCTCGTCGCGAGAGGGGCGGTGGGCGGGTGAGTCCGCGCAAGAGTGACAGTCGTGACCGGATGATCCTCAGCGCTGCCGCTCTGCTGCGCGAGTACGGCGCGAGCGCGACCAGCGTCGATCGGGTGCTCGCTCACAGCGGAGCCCCTCGGGGCTCGGTCTATCACCACTTCCCCGGTGGGCGGGCTCAGCTCATCGACGAGGCGGTGGCCCTGGCGGGGGACTTCATAGCGGGGCTGATCGACGCCGCCGTGCAGGCGGACGATCCGGTGCGGGCCGTCGACGCGTTCTTCGTGCTGTGGCGCGACCGGCTCGTCGAAAGCGGCTTCCGGGCGGGCTGCCCCATCGTGGCCGTGGCCGTGGAGACCAATGACGACGCGCCTCGGCTCGCCCGCTCCGCCGCCGCCGTCTTCGCCCGATGGCAGGAGGCTCTCGCTGCTCTGTTCGTGCGGCACGGACTCACCGAGGAGCGCAGCCGCCGGCTGGGCTCCTTCATCGTTGCCGCGGTCGAGGGCGCGGTGATCATGTGCCGGGCCGAGCAGAGCACCGCCCCGATCGAGGCCGCCGCTGCCGAGATCCACGACCTGCTCCTCCACGCCCTGCGCGACCGACCCGGTGTACGTCCCGACCCTCGGCCGTAGCCCTCAGCACCTGACCCACTCAGTCCAGCTCGAAGGAGTCGCCATGCCCTCGCTCGACCGCCACGACAACGTCTTCGTCCTCGACCTCGGAGACGGAGAGAACCGCTTTCACCCCGACTGGCTCACCGCCGTCGGCGCCGCGCTCGACGAGGTGGAAAAGGCGGAAGGCCCCCGCGCCCTGGTCACCGCCGCCACCGGCAAGTTCTACTCCAACGGACTCGACCTGGAGTGGCTGTTCGCCCACGCCGACCAGCACCAGGCGTACGTCGTCTCCGTCCACGAGCTGCTCGCGCGGCTGCTGTCGCTGCCGGTCATCACGGTGGCCGCACTGCAGGGGCACACTTTCGCCGCCGGCGCGATGTTCTCCCTCGCCCACGACTTCCGTGTGATGCGCGCGGACCGCGGCTACTGGTGCCTGCCCGAAGCGGACATCAACATCCCCTTCACCCCCGGCATGGCCGCACTGATCCAGTCCCGGCTGACGCCGCAGACCGCGCACGAGGCCATGCTCACCGCCCACCGATACGGCGGCGCCGACGCCGCGGCCGCCGGCATCGTCGACCGGGCCGTGGGCGAGGACGCTGTGCGCTCCACTGCGATCGAGATCGCCCAGGCGCAGGTGAACAAGGCCGGCGACACCATCGGCACGATCAAGGCGCGGATGTACGCACCGGCGCTCGCCACCTTGCGCGACACCGCCAACCCGCTCGGCTGAGCCGCCAGCGCACCGCATCCCGGGCACTTTGCCCCGGGGTGCGGGCCGCCCCGGCCGCCCACCGCCTGAGGCGACCTGCCCCGGCGCGACCCCATCACCGGCACCCCCTGGCGCAGGCACGTCCCCGCCCGCATCGAGTCCCTTCCCGCCCGACGCACGCCCGCCCGCCACGCGGGGCAGCACCACCACCGGCACCACACAAGGAGTACGACCCGTGACCACCACCGACCTCGCCGCCATGACCGGCCTGGAACTGATGCGCTGGGTGCAGACCGAACGCCCCGCCGACATCCCCTCCATCGGCCGCCTGCTCGGCATGCGCTTCGACGAGGTCGACCACGGCCGCATCGTCATCTCCCTCGACACCCGACCCGACTTCGCCAACCCCCTGGGCACCGTCCACGGCGGTATCGCCGCCACCCTGCTCGACTCCGCCATGGGCTGCGCCGTCCACACCACCCTCCCCGCCGGCGCCGGCTACACCACCCTCGAACTCAAGGTCAACTACATCCGAGCCGCCCGCACCGACGGGCAGACCCTCACTGCCGAGGGAACCGTCATCCACGCCGGCCGCCGTACCGCCACCGCCGAGGGCAAGGTGCTGGACGGCCAGGGCAAGCTGATCGCACACGCCACCACCACCTGCATGATTCTTTGAGACACTTCCGGGAGACCTACGGATGACTCTTCAGCTGCACGCGCTCTGCTTCGACGCACACGACCCACTCCGTCTCGCGCGCTTCTGGGCGGCCTTTCTCGGCTGGGAGACGACCAAGGACTCCTCCGACGACATCACGCTGCTGCCCCGGGATGACACCGGGTTCCGGCTCCGCTTCCTCCCCACCTGGGAACGGAAGAGCGGCCAGAACTACATGCACTTCGATCTGACGAGCACGTCCCTGGACGATCAGCAGCAAGTGGTGGAGAGGGCGCTCGCACTCGGCGCCCGGCACATCGACGTCGGCCAGAGCCCGGAGGACGGGCATGTGGTGCTCGCCGACCCGGAGGGCAATGAGTTCTGTGTCATCGAGCCGGGGAACCGCTTCCTGGCCGAGTGCGGATTCGTCGGAGCGCTGGCGGGCGACGGTTCTCAGGAGGCCGGGTACTTCTGGAGCCGAGCACTGGGCTGGCCGCTGGTCTGGGACCAGGACGAAGAGACCGCGATCCGCTCACCGCACGGCGGTCCGAAGGTGACATGGGGCGGTCCGCCCCTGATGCCGAAGACGGGGAAGGAACGGCTGCACTTCGACCTCGCACCACCGGCCGGCTGTGACCAGCAGGCGGAGGTCGACCGGCTCGTCTCCCTCGGGGCGACGCGCATCGACATCGGCCAAGGGGACGTCGACTGGGTGGTGATGGCCGACCCGGACGGTCACGAGTTCTGTGTGCTGACCCCCCGACAGGCGGGGTCTTCGGTGGTGGGTGGCTCCTCATAGCAAGGCCCGCGTCGCCCGATGCCTTCCTGGCGGGCGCCGGTTGTGGCGGCGTCGATGGCGAGGTCGCAGGGAACAGCGTGGACCCGGCTGCGGCGAAAACGGGGTGAACGGCCGGCTCAGCCGGTTGCGAGCCGCGCCGTCGCGCTGTCGAACAGCATCTCTAGGGCGGTGGGATAGGCGCTGTCGTTCATGCGCGCGACCAACAGGGGCGCTGTGGCGGCGATGTTCGGGTGGGTCTCGGGGGACAGCCGGGCGTAGGTGGCGCGCCAGACTTCCTCGTCGGCCGTACGGGCCGATTCGGGGAGGGCGAGGCTGGCGGCGTCGAGAGCGGCGAAGGCGAGGGTCTGGTCGATGAACGCCTGGTAGATGCGCACCGCGTCGGGGTCGGGAAAGCCGGCGGAGCGCAGAATGCCGAGGACGGCCTCGTCGGTGGCGATCTCGTTGACCCGGCCACTGACGCGGTTGGCCGTGAGGACGGCCGCTTCCGGATGGGCGAGGTAGGCGGTGTGGATGCGCAGGCCGACATCGCGCAGGTCGGCGCGCCAGTCGCCGGTGGCCCCCCAGCCTCGCATGGCGCGTCCGATCAGTTCGTCGGCGATGGCCAGTGTCAGGTCGTCCGTGCCGCGGAAGTAGCGGTACAGAGTGCTGGGATCGGCGCCGAGCGCCACGCCGAGGCGCCGCACGGTCAGCCCTTCCCTGCCGTGCTCGTGCAGCATGCGCAGCGCGGTCTCCACGATCAGCTGCTCCGTGAGGACGACGCCCCGCTTGGTCGGTTTCCGGCGTCGCCGGTCCGTCTCCGGCACCACTTTCTTCGCCACGGCGACTCCCTGTCTCGGCTCGGGGCATCTTATGCCAACGCGGTTGACGCTTTTTGGGGCGGGCCCGTTTCATGAGCCGTCCAGGGCTTCGGCCTCCCCGTGGAAAGGCACCTTTGACATGCGAGTACTGCTTGTGGGCGCGGGCGGTGTGGGCACCGCGATCACCAGGATCGCCGCCCGCCGTTCCTTCTTCGACCACATGGTCGTCGCCGACTACGACGTCTCCAGGGCCGAAGCGGCCGTGGCCGCACTGACCGAGGGCTCGCAGCGGTTCAGCGCGGCGCGCGTCGACGCCTCGGACCAGGGGGCGGTCACCGACCTGCTGCGGCGGGAGCGGTGCGATGTGCTGCTCAACGCGACCGACCCGCGATTCGTCATGCCACTCTTCGAAGCCGCGCTGGCGGCCGGCGCGCACTACCTGGACATGGCGATGTCACTGTCCTCTCCCCACCCCGACCGACCGTACGAGGAGTGCGGGACCAAGCTCGGTGACGACCAGTTCGACCGCGCCGCCGAGTGGGAGAAGGCCGGCCTGCTCGCGCTCGTCGGCGTCGGCGTGGAGCCCGGTCTCTCGGACGTCTTCGCCCGCTACGCCGCCGAGGAACTGTTCGACGACATAGAGGAGATCGGGGTTCGTGACGGTGCGAACCTGACGGTCGACGGTTACGACTTCGCTCCCTCGTTCTCCATCTGGACGACGATCGAGGAGTGCTTGAACCCGCCGGTGGTCTGGGAGAAGGACCGCGGGTGGTTCACCACCGCCCCCTTCAGCGAGCCGGAGGTCTTCGACTTCCCCGAGGGCATCGGGCCGGTCGAATGTGTCAACGTCGAACACGAAGAGGTGCTGCTGATGCCGCGCTGGGTGGACGCGCGGCGTGTCACCTTCAAGTACGGACTGGGTGACGAGTTCATCGAGACGTTGAAGACGCTCCACAAGCTGGGCCTGGACCGCACCGGGAAGGTGACCCTGCCCGGCGGCGCCGAGGTCTCGCCGCGCGACGTCGTCGCGGCCTGCCTGCCCGACCCGGCAACGCTCGGCGAGCGTATGCGCGGCAAGACGTGCGCGGGAACCTGGGTGAAGGGAACCAAGGACGGCCGTGCGCGCGAGGTCTACCTCTACCACGTCGTCGACAACCAGTGGTCGATGGCCGAGTACGGCTCGCACGCCGTGGTCTGGCAGACCGCCATCAATCCGGTCGTCGCCCTGGAACTGCTGGCGAACGGCACCTGGACCGGCACCGGCGTCCTCGGCCCCGAAGCCCTCGCGCCCGGTCCCTACCTGGACCTGCTCACCGCGTACGGCTCCCCATGGGGCATGCGCGACCAGTGACCCGTCAACGCCCCGGCCTCCCGGGCCGGGGCACTCGGGCGCGCCTCCAGCCCCTCCTGCGCTCTCCTGCGACAGCGCGGCCGATGCCCTGACGTCCGCGGCGATACTGGAGGAGTGACGGACATGGATCAGCAGAGGGACCGGCGCCTGGAACAAGCCATCCTCGACCTGCTGCGGCGTCGTGGCCCGTCAGCGACGATCTGTCCCTCCGACGCCGCGCGGGCGGTGTACGCGGGGGACGACGACGGTTGGCGGGCGCTCATGGAACCGGCCCGTCGCGCGGCCCGGCGGCTGGTCGCGGCCGGAAAGGTCGAAATCACCCAACGTGGCCACGCTGTCGAGGCGGCCGAGGCCCGTGGCCCGATCCGTATCCGCCGCGCTCATTGACGCACCCGCACCGTCCGACGGGCATCCGCGCCTCTCACCGCACCGCTCCTTCCCAGGCCGTCATGGAGCGTTCTGTGGCCGTCCGCGGCGCCGGCGGTCGCTGAGGTCGACTCGCCAGGCAGTGATCTGCGCCGCGTGGTGGTGTGCGGCGTGGGGTCACACAACGCAGGCGTGCCAATACACACTCACAGGCATTCAGCGATCGCCGGCCGGTGGTTCGCATTGAGGGGCCGGGGGCGGGGGCGTCATAGCCTCCGGATGTGGAGGACACTGGGCGCATGGCCCTACCGAATACGCATGATTGCTCGGCTTGCTCGAACGGAGCCACCCCGGAAGAAGTCCTCCACGAAGACCTTGTCGTCGGAGCGCCTCTGTCCATGGATCATCTCACCGACGCCGAACGCCTCGACCGGTTCGCCCGCAAGTACGCCCACGATCGTTGCCAGGTCAGAGAGGTCCGGCGAGTTCCGCACGACGGCTTGAGCGGGTACGCCTGGGCCGTCCGTTTCACGGAAAGTTCTTGATGAGTTGATCACAGGCAGCTCAGGAAGGTGCCGGCCGAGGGTGAGCCCCCGGCCCACTGGACAGCCTGGGCCCCGCGTAGCGAATGATGTTGCTGTGGTCTGACCGAGCGTGGCGAGCCCTTGCGTGCTCTTGTTGTCAGCTGTCGTCACGCCACTCGTGGAAACATCCTGCGCCGGTTACCTATGTGCTGAGGTGGGTGTACGCAACGCGATCATGGCGACGTCGTCGTCGTTGTCGTGGGGGCGGACCTGGTCCAACAGGGCGTCACAGAAGAAGTCCAGGGGGCGGTGCGCGAGAGAGGCCGCATGTCGGCGCAGCCGGTTCAGTCCTTGGTCGATGGAGTGTTTCGGGGACTCGACGAGTCCGTCGGTGTACAGCACAAGCGTCGATCGGGGCGGTAGGACAGCAACGGCGTCGGGGCGGGGTCTGGTGGCTCCGGTCCCGAGCAGTATGCCGTGAGCTTCGTCGAGGTAGTGTGCTTGACCGTCGTGTGTGACGAGGAGGGGCGGCGGGTGGCCGGCGTTCGTCCAGCGCAGTCGCCACAGTCCGTCGTCACCGAGTGCGAGCCTGGCCAGGACCATGGTCGCCATGGGGACCTCGGCTATGTGCATCACCGCCTCGTCGAGCCGTGTGACGACGGCACTGGGGGCGGCCTCCGGGTCGGACCAGGCGAAGGCACGCAGCATGTTGCGGACCTGGGCCATACCGGCTGCGGCGTCGAGATCGTGCCCGACGACATCGCCGATGGCCAGTGCATGGGCGTGGGCAGCCAGAGCGAAGGCGTCGTACCAGTCACCGCCCACAGCAGAGGCGTCCGGAGCGGGCACGTATCGCGCGGCCATCTCGAGCCCGGGCAGCCCGGGCAGCTGGGGCAGCAGGTGGCGTTGCATGGTTTCGGCGACCTTGCGCTGGCGCTGATACAGACGCGCATTGTCCAGTGCCAGGCCAGCCCGGCGGGTGAGGTCCTCCAGCAGCGGCAGGTCGGCCGGGGTGAAGGCGTCAAGGCGCTGGGCGCGGCCTAGGGTCAGAGCGCCGAGTACGTCGCGCAAACCTCGGATGGGTGCGATGACGGCGGAGTGCATCCCCGTCTCGGTGAACAAGCGCTGCTGCTCGACCGCGATGCCCGAATCGGGTGGGCCATGATAGGTGGCCGGACCGGCAAGTGAGGAAGCGGCGCCACGCAGAGCCCGCGACAGAGGCATGGGGGACTCTTCTGGCACGGGGGGCATCGGGCCGTGCAAATCATCCCGTTCGACGAGAACGCCGTCCTTGTGCTGTACCACCAGAACACGCCGTACTTCGTCGCGTTCGGTGAGGAGATCGAACACCGCCCAGTCTGCGAGCCTGGGCACGGTCAGGGCCGCCAGCCGGTGCAGCGCCTCGTCCACGTCCAAGGTGGAGGTGACTTGTGTGGTCGTCTCCGCCAGCAGCGCCAGGCGATCCAGTTCTGTCAGGGGTGTCGAGTACCCGTCCTCGCTCGGGTGCGGTTCCTCCTGCTTCGACTCGTACAACAGCGTCAGCGCGCCGGTCAGCCCCGGACCCGCCGAGTACGGCGTGACCAGCCAGGCCAACTGGACGATAGTGCCGTCCCCGCGGGCGAACCACTCGGCGTGGCCGTGCCTGGTGTCCCTCGTGAGGAGCGCGCTCCTCAGCCTGCAGCGGGTGCGCGGCATGGGGTGTCCGTGCTCGTCACGGTGGAGCAGGTCGTGGAAGTCCTGACCGGTGAGTTCCGTGGAATCTCTTCCCAGCAAGCTCTGGGCTGCGCTGTTGGCCGCCAGGATGAGGCCATCGTCGTCCACCGCGATGGCGGACGCCGCCATGGTTTCCAGAGTTCTGTGCAGGGCTTGGTGCCCGGACATGGGGATGCCTCCGGTGCCGGGAGCGGCGACGTCGTCCATGTCTCTTCCTTATCTGGGCGCGAATTCGTCCGAGTACCCCCAGACGGCCGCAACAAGCACCCGGGTCGAGGAAACCCCGTCATCAACGCCGATTGGCCACACGATGGTGAGGCCCGGCACCGTGCCGCCCATCTGGACACCTACGTCACGAATCTGGACATCTACGTCATGAAGCAGGGCTTCGACTCCGCAGGTCCATCTGATCGGTTTCCTCAGGGCCGGCTTCCTTCCCAAGCTGAATGATCAAGGTATTGAGGCGTTTGGAAACCTCCGCTTGGTGCAGACGGTGTTTACAGGGACTTTATCCATCGAGGTAGGAGCGCATCATGGGCATTCTGGCTTGGATACTCATCGGGCTGTTGGCCGGCCTCATCGCCAAGGCCCTGATGCCGGGCAAGGACCCGGGCGGCATCATCATCACCATGCTGATCGGCATCGCGGGGGGCCTGCTCGGCGGCTGGCTCGGCAAGGTGATCTTCGGCGTCGACTCCATCGACGGCTTCTTCGACCTCTCCACTTGGATCGCCGCCATCATCGGCTCCCTCATCCTCCTCGCTGTCTATCGTCTGGTCACCGGCAACAAGCGCCACCACAGCCGGGCCTGAGCGGCGAAGTTCCACCCGGAAAGGCTCCGCCTCTTCTCTGAGGCGGAGCCTTTCCGCTGTCGCTGTCACGAGGACCGCGCCGAACACCGGTCACGGGAACACCGCGTCAATCTGTGGCGGCGCTGCCCCGGCTGGCCGACGCTCCATTCCCGCAGTCGGCGGTCGCTACCGGAACACAAGGAGCGCACCCGCACCCTGGTGCCGCGCGAGGGCGTGCGAGCTGCGGCGCTTGAGAGTGGGAAGTGCGGCCTCCGGAAGCGTCTGACAACGTGGTGCGGGATTGGCTGTTGCCGATCGGGGATGCCGGGCATTCGTCTGGATCGACGACGCATCACCGAGGCGGACCGCGCCTGGGTGGAGGAAATCCACGGCGGTCCCGCCCTACGTACCCAGCCGGCCCTGATGCGTCCTGGCCCTTGACGAGTTCGCCGCACTGACCGCCTGGGGTGGCTCCGCAGGGTCGCCGATCAACCGTGGCGCGGTTCCGCCGCCCGTGCTGAGTCCCCAAGCGGTGCCTGTGCCGCGTGCAGTCGCTCAGGCAACGGCGGGGCGTACCGACTTGAAGTCGACGGCCCTGTCCGCCTCCCGGAGCACCGCCTCGGCGACCCGGCGTGCCTGGGTCGGCACGTCTCCGCGGTCCAGGACGAGGCGCGTGTAGATCGGAGCATCACTCGGTGCCAGTCCGGCGCCGTTCCTGCTGATGCACTGCCGTGGCTTTCCCCCGGTGACGAAACGGTCAGCTCGAGGCGCGCGGGGCCGGCCACGAAGAGGCCGGTCGAAAGCGATCGCACGCGGAGCGCGTCGGTCAGCGGCAGGACCGTGCTGCGGCTGACCGACGCCCCGAGGACTGGCTACCACCCGCGCCGCATGGGCGTCGGGTCGTCACCCTCGACTCCCAGACGTCCGCAGGGTCCCTGGCCGCGCGGACGTGCTGCACTTGTTCTCCCTGGCCGCCTCTTCCTCGCCGCCGGGGCGGATCACGCCGGCGCAGCCGGGGGAGACGTATCCGGAGACCGGGTACGTCGTCTCGTATCCCACCGACTACGAGCAGCGGTACGGGCTGCCGGCCGTGCGACCGCCCGTGGCGGGCGTCCACCGTGGAGGGCGGAAGACCGGCGGACGGGTTCCGACCGCTCGCTGCGAGGGCCGGAACCGAGCCGCGTCAGGCTGGCCAGGGGGAGGGGCGCGGTGGCGCGGGGCGGGGATAGATGCGGGACTGCTTGACGCTGCCGAAGGCGAAGCTGGACTGGATCGAGGCGATGCCCGGGATGGCGTGGATACGGTCGCGGACGAGGCGCTCGTACGCTTCGAGGCTCTCGGTGACGATGCGGAGCAGGTAGTCGCTGTCCCCAGTCATCAGGTAGCAGTCCTGGATGTGCTCGATCCGGCCCACGTGCTCCTCGAAGGTGCCGACCATGTCGGACGTGTGCCGCTCCAGGCGGATGTTCACGAAGACGGTGATCGGAAGACCGAACGACAACTGGTCCACGATCGCGGTGTAGCCCTTGATGAGACCTGCCTCCTCCAGCCGCCGGACCCGGCGCAGGCACGGCGACGGCGACAGGCGGACGCGGTCGGCCAGCTCCTGGTTCGACAGCCGCCCGTCGGCTTGCAATTCGCGGACGATCTGTAGGTCTACGGCGTCCATCGGGGCTCTCCTTGGCAGATTCTGCCCCCAGGCTAGGAATCCGGGGTGGAAATAGCAATCGTCTGCCCCGCGTCCTGCTCTAGCGTTGCGGAGGCCCTGAGGAACCCGGCGGAGGCCGGTATTGCCGCGCCGTCCACCATGCCCCGCCGGAGGAACCGCCTTGCGTACGACCGAGCGCGCCCCTGCGCCTCCACCTGCCCCCGTGGAGCCTGCCCCCATCGAGCCTGCCCCCGCGGGTCGGACCGGCAGGCGTCCGGGCGAGTTCGCGGGCATGGCGGCGCTGCTGCTGACGGTGGCGATCTGGGCCGGGTTCGCTCTCAGCGCGCGGGCTCTCAGCACGTCGACGCTCGACCCTGCGGATGCCGCGCTCCTGCGGTTCGGTGTGCCGCTGCTGGTCCTGGCGCCGGCGCTGTGGCGCCGACGCAGGCGCTACGCCTCCGTCGGCCGATGGACAGCACTCAAGATCATTTGCGGCGCAGGAGTGCCGTTCTTCCTGGCCGCGATGTACGGCGGCTCGCTCACCTCGACGGCCTTCGTGGGGGCGATCGTGCCCGGCATGGTCCCGCTCTTCGTCTCCGCGCTCATGGTGGCCACCGGGCGCGGTGTCCCGAAGCGGATGCAGGCGGCCGGGCTCTGCCTGATCGCCACGGGAGTCGTCGCCCTCCTCTCGCCGTACGTCGTCGCGGTCGACATGGACGTCCTGTTCGGATCCGGCCTGCTGCTCGTGGCCAGCGGGCTGTGGGCGCTGTACACCGTCGGGCTGCGTGAGGTGGATCTCGATCCCATCGGGTCGATCGGACTGCTGTGCGCGCCCTCGTTCGTGGTGGTGGCCCTGCTCGTCCTGACCGGCGTACTCCCCACCAACCTCGCCGCGGCGACCTGGCCCGACCTGACGCTCTTCCTGCTGATGCAGGGCGTGGGCGTCGGCCTCTGCGCCGGCCTGCTGTACGCCTTCGCCATCCGGCGCCTGGGCGCCGAGCGCAGCGCCGTAGTCGGCAGTCTCAGTCCCGTCGTCGCGACTCTGCTGGCCATCCCGATTCTGGACGAGCCGCTGACGGTGGCTGTGCTCGTCGGCGTACCACTCATCACCCTCGGCGTCCTCCTCGCCAATTCCCGTACTCGTCCCAAGGTGCTCCCCGATGCTTGAGCTGCTCAGCCCTCCTCCCACCGATCCGCTGTTCGCCCTGGTCGCCGAGCTCGGCGCCGTCGCCCGCCCCGAGCGGCTGGACCTCCTGGTCGGCGTCTACCGGGACCAGAGCGGGACCACACCGGTGATGGCCGCGGTCCGCGAGGCCGAACTGCGGCTGGCGGAGCGGGGCGAATCCAAGGAGTACCGGGGTCTGTCGGGCAACCGGGCGTTCAACCGGGCGATGACTTCCACCGTGCTGGGCACCGACGACCTGGTGTCCCGGGCGACGGCGATACAGACCGTGGCCGGTACGGGGGCACTGAACCTGCTCGCCGAGTTCGTCCACCGGACCGCTCCCGGTGCGACCGTCTGGATCAGCGACCCGTCGTACGTTAACCACCGGCCGATCCTGGAATCCGCGGGCCTGACCGTGCGCACGTACCGCTACCTCGACGCCGAGGGCCGGCCCGACCAGGCCGGCCTGCTGCGCGACCTGGGCGAGGCCCGGCGCAACGATGTCGTCCTGATCCAGGGCTGCTGCCACAACCCCACCGGCGTCGACCTGTCGGCCGAAGCGTGGGACGCGCTGACCGACCTCGCCGCTCACCACGGCTGGGTGCCCTTCGTCGACCTCGCGTACCACGGACTCGGCGACGGTCTGGAGGCGGATCTGCGGCCCACCCGCACGATGGCCTCGCGGGTCGAGGAGATGCTCATCGCCGTGAGCTGCTCGAAGAACTTCGGTCTCTACAGCGAGCGGACCGGCTGCGCCATCGTTCTCGGTCCTTCCCGGCAGGCGCTGCGCCATGTGGAGTCGACCTTGCAGAACGTCGCCCGGGTGCTCTACTCCATGCCGCCCGAGCACGGCGCCGCCGTTGTCACCACGATCCTGGACGACCCGGGCCTGTACACCACCTGGCGAGTCGAACTCGACTCGATGCGCACCCGTATCAACGCCAACCGGTCCGATCTCGTGGCCCACCTCGACTCGCTAGGTTGCGACCGGCCGGCGAGGATCCTCGCGCAGCAGAAGGGCATGTTCTCGATGCTGCCGCTGACTTCGGAGGACATGCGCCGCCTGCGGGAGGAGTTCGCGGTATACGGCACGGGATCGGGTCGCATCAACATCGCCGGTGTGTCCGCCCACCGCATCCCATACCTCGCGAGCAGTATCGCCGCAGTCCTGGACACCTCCGCCCGCCCCGTCCCGGACGCGCGCCTCGCCCACCACTAGCCTCCTCACCGGGGTCATCCCGGCAGACGGCCACTTCTCAATGTGCTGCCGGGGCGTCGCTACCGCAGCCCCGCAGCCTCGCGGTCGGGACGGCGGCCGGGAAACGCTATTCCGCCTTCGTGGGCCAGCGTGACCCGGGCAGTTTGACGATGCGGTCGCCCACAGCGAACACGTCGTACACCTCCGGGCTCACCTGCACGGTGAACTCCTGGCCGCTGTCGGCGCGGACCGTCAGCAGATTGTCGTGACGCATCCCCGTGGTGAGGGTGACGTCTCGCGTGAACCGGGCGATCACTTCGCCGGCGTACTGACGGTCCACTTCCCGGTTCACCTGGCCCGCCAGGCCCCACAGGACCATGATCAGGGGCAGTACCGCCAGAACAAAGAAGATCCACATGCCGCCGCCCCCGGTCGTCGGCCGACGGCCGAGAGGTCCGTGCGGCCTGTTGAGCGTAGCGCCGCGTCGGGTGGGGACCAAGGGTGTAGTTACGAACGCGGACGGCACCCGGGCTCCGGCCGGCCGGGTGGCGTCAGCGCAGGCCGTCGCGGTCCGCGCCGGGGCCGGAAGGCCGGCCCCCCGGCAGAGCCCGCGGCTGTGCCGACAGCGGCTCGATGGCGACCGCGTCCTGTGCTGCCTGCTCCGGATGCCGACGGCGCCAGTACGGATTGTCGTGGGACAACTTGCTGGAGACCCGCCCGTACATGCCGAACGTGGCGATGACCAGCCCCAAGACGAAGCTGAAGACGACATTGGTCATGCCGAAGTCGAGGATGTTGGCCGGGCGGTCCAGCACGAAGACATGCGCGAAGCCGCTCAGCACGAACAGACCGCCCACCGTCATGTTGAGGGTGGAGGCGAAGTTGCCGCCGATGGCCGCGCCCACGAGCAGGGCCAGCCCCACGACGGTGGAGATGACGCTGAGCGTGACGTTGGTGGTCATGCCCGCGATCGTGTCGCCCGCCGTCCCGAAGGGGCTGAGCGCGTCGGCGAATCCGAGCCCCGCGAAAACGAGCAGGACGACGCCGCAGAAGGCGGCACCGTAGCGGTAGACGGTCGCCAGGTGGTGGTCGACCGGGAATTCGTCTCGCATCTTCATGGTCTGATTTCGCCCGATATGAACGATTCGGATGCGGTCTCCGTGTTCGAGATCGTCGGCCGCTGTGCCGGAACAGTTCGGCACGCGGCTGACGCACGGAGAGATGCCGTGGGGAGAACCCGCGGCGGTACGAGTTCCCCGTCTGGGTGGCGGTCCCGGTCGTGTCGTCCCGTCACCCGCGCACAGCCGACTCCACAGCGGTGACGGCCTGCGCGAGCCCGAGCGGATGCGGCGACCCCGGCACGGTCTGACCGGCCCACCCGGGCCCGAGCGTCAGAACCACCGGCCTCCTGCGGGCCCCGCGCACACCCCACTCGATCATCGACACATGGTGAGCCAGAGGCTGGCTCGCGGTCGTACGGGACTGCGCCCACAGCCCCACGGCGACCGGTCCGGTCCTGCGTACAGCCGCCACGAGTGACTCGACGGGGAGCGCGCCGCCGAACATGCGCACCTCCAGGCCCCGTTCGGCCAGTGCGGCGGCCAGCACCTCCAGCGGCAGTGTGTGGTTCTCCGCGGGCACACAGGCGAGGAGCGTACTGGTTCCCGGGCGGTCGGCTGCCACGGGCGCCGCGTGGCGCCGCAGAGCGCCGGAGACGTGCCAGGACAGGAAGTGCTCGACCTCGACGTACCGCTCGCCCGAGGTCTCCCACTTACGGCCGACCGCCTGCAGCGTCGGCATGATCACCTCGGTCCACGCCGTGACGAGGCCGTGCTCCTCGATTGCGGCCCGCAGCAGCTCGTCGAGAGCCGCGGCGTCCAGGCGCAGGGCGGCACGGGCGATGCCCCGGCACTCCAGCCGTACGTCAGCCAGCCCCATACCGGCGCCGCGTCGGGCCGGCGGCCGCGGGGCCCGCGTCGTACTCGCCGGTGGCGGCGGCATGGCCGGGCCCGCCTCGTCGAGCGCCAGGCGGGCGGCCTCGGCGGGCGCCAGCCCGGTCGCCGTCAGGGCGCACATCCGTTCCAGCCGCGCCACGTCCTCGGCAGTCCAGCGGCGATGCCGACCGCCGGTGTGCGCGTCGGGGCCGAGGCCGTAGCGCCTGTCCCACGACCGGACGGTGGTCGGAGCCACTCCCAGACGCCTCGCCACCTCCCCGGTGGTCAGCCCGCCACCACGCGGCCCGCTGTCGCCGTCTCTGTTCACGCTCATGCTTCCACCGTACGACGCACAACCGACGCATGTTGTGTGCGTCGTTTCGGCTCACAAGACTGGTCGGCGGGCGCTGGGCCATCACGGCGCAGACGCCGACAGGCACCGGCTCGGCAGGCGGCCTTCCGCCCCGGACAGGACACACGGCAGGAGGAACAAGGCCATGAGCACGAACACACCATCCACCGGTGTCCGCTCTCCGGCCGCGAACGAAACGCTGTACGAGGACGAACTGGCCCGCGGCCTGTGCGCCGCCGACGAGAACGCCTTCGCGGCTGTCTACCGGCGTTGGGGGCCGTTGGTCCACACGATGGCCACGCGTTCCCTCGGCGACGCGCACGAGGCCGAGGACGTGACCCAGCAGGTGTTCATAGGCGCCTGGCGCGGCCGGGACGGCTACCGCCCGGAGCGCGGACCGCTCGGCGCCTGGCTCGTCGGCATCACGCGTCGCAAGATCATCGATGCTCTGGCAGCCAGGACGAGGCGGCTCACGCTGATCGACTCCGTGGCTCACGACGCCGACGCGCGGCGCTGCGACCAGCGGGCGCCGGACGACGTCCTGGACCGGGTGCTCCTGGTCGACGCGCTGTCACGCCTGCCGCGTCACCAGCGCGAGGTGCTGTGCATGGCGTTCTACGAGGACCTGAGCCAGGTCCAGATCGCGGAGCGCACCGGACTGCCCCTCGGCACCGTGAAGAGCCACGCCCGCCGTGGCCTGCACCGGCTGCGCCGGGGGATCGAACAGGGCCTCGTCGACGAAGCCGCGGCGTGAACACCGGATTCCGGTGGTGTGCATCCGCCCCGGGGCCCGCGCACGAAACACACACGAGACTCCGCAACCGGCGGAACCTCTCATCGAAGGGATGATCTCCATGAGCTCCCGAACCCCCCTCTCCATCGCCGCCCTGGCCGGCGCGTGCGCAGTAGCTCTCAGTGTCACCGCGCCCGCCATGGCGGCTCCGGCCGACGACAACGAAGACAAGGCCATGGTGTCCGTCTTCCACGGCGTTCCCGGGCTCACCGTCGACGTCTACGCCAACGGTGACGAACTCCTCGGCGACTTCAAGCCGGGCACCGTCACCGCGCCGCAGTCCCTCGACGCGGGCACCTACGACATCAAGGTCTTCCCATCCGGCAAGGGCCCCGAAGGAACCCCTGCCATCGAGAAGAAGATCGACGTACCGGCGGGGGCGAACGCCACGATCGCCGCCCACCTCTCCGCCGACGGCAAGCCCCAGCTGACGGCCTTCGCCAACGACGTCTCGAAGGTCGACGCCGGCAAGGCGCGACTGACGGTGCGTCATGTGGCGGCCGCCCCGGCCGTGGACGTCCGAGCGGGTGGCCAGCCCGTGTTCAAGGGCTTGGAGAACCCGAAGGAGGACACCACCGTGGTCGACGCCGGAACCGTCTCGGCCGACGTGGTGCTCGCCGGCACGGACACCGTGGCCATCGGACCTGCCGACCTGAACCTCAAGGAGGGCACCAGCAACATCGTGTACGCCTGGGGCAGCGCCGCGGACAAGAACCTGGCGCTGGCCACGCAGACACTCAGCGGTATGCAGTCGTCGCCGAACGCCGTCAACGCCGGCGGCAATGGCGCGGCGGTCACTTCGAACTCCTCCGACCAGTGGCTGGCCTGGGCGGGCGTGGCGGGCACGGTGTCGGTGGGCTTCCTGGTGGCCCGCCGGGCCGCGGTTCGGCGTGGCTGAGACGGCACGACGACTGACCGGCCTCACGGTGGCCGCCGCCGCTCTGGCGGCGGTCGCCACCCTGAGTGCCGCGCCGTCGCAACAGGCGTCCTCGCCGCCCGACTTCGGCCCCGCCTTCGCCCCGGCACAGGCCGACACGGCGGACCGGCCTCCCCGGGCCACGCAGAAGTCGCGGGAGCCGGAACCGAGCGCCGCACAGCAAGCACCACCCCAACGCGTCCTGGTGCGCGAGGCCGGCCTCGACGCGCGGGTCCGGCCGGTGGGCGTCACGGGCCGAGGAGCCGTCGCCGTCCCCCGGGACCCCGCCGTCGCCGGCTGGTACCGCTTCGGACCGGCGCCCGGAAGCGCCCACGGGTCGGCCGTACTCGTCGGCCACGTGGACGGCGAAACCGGCGCCCTCGGCGAATTCGCCGCCCTCTACGACGTACGGCCGGGAGCACGCGTCGAAGTGCGGCGCGCCGGCGCGGAGCCGGCGCTCTACCGCGTCGTCGCACGGACGACGGTCCCGAAGGAGGCCCTTCCCTCCTCGACGTTTCGCAGGACCGGCCCCCCGGCTCTCACCCTCATTACCTGCGCACCCCCGTTCGCCGCCGAAGAAGGCGGCTACCAGGCCAACCTGGTCGTCACGGCCGAGCCCTTGCCGGCCTGAGACCGGGCGCCCGCCGACGCATCCGCGCGAGGACGTCGCCCGGTACTTGTACGGGAAAGCAGCCGACGCGGGTCCAGACTCAGGAGGGTACGGTGGCACACATCGAGCCCACTGACCTGGTGCGACTGGCACTGGGGAACGAGACGTCGAGCAGCGACGCCGACGTCCTGCGGCACATCGCTGTATGCGACCACTGCAGGGACGAGCTGAGCCGGATGACGCGGGTCGTCGTCGCCGCGCGAGCCGTGCAGGCGTCCGATCTGCCGGCCCCGCCTCCGGAACACGTATGGCAGCGCATCACGCAGGAGCTGTCCCCGACAGCGGAACCGGCCCCGCCACCGACGGTGCCGCGAACCCTCCGCGGCCGCCCCGCCGGCGCACACCGCACCCCCCGCTCGGCCGCACCCGGAACCCCGGCGAGCCGCCTGGTGCTGGGCGGCCTGCTCGCCGGGGCCGCTGCCGCCGTGTGGTGGGCGAGGCGGGCCCGTTGACGACGGCCGGGCCGACACCGACACCGCACCGGGCCGCACACCAGCACTTCCTCGAAT
This sequence comes from Streptomyces sp. NPDC054887, assembly GCF_053610585.1. Taxonomy (NCBI): domain Bacteria; kingdom Bacillati; phylum Actinomycetota; class Actinomycetes; order Kitasatosporales; family Streptomycetaceae; genus Streptomyces; species Streptomyces sp. NPDC054887. Next base: position 113,282 of record NZ_JBSGYQ010000004.1, read on the forward strand.
TGGGCCTAGAAGGTGTAGCGGGTGTGACTGAACGCCTGGCCGTCGTGCCCGAAGCCGTACGCCGTGCCGGGGGCTACCGCGAACAGCAGGTCGTCGCCCTGGCGGATGCTGTCGCCGAAGCCGTGGAAGACCCCCTCCGGCGAGGTGATGTGGTCCCCGTACTGCGCCTCGAACGCGGCGATGACCTCGTTCTGCCGCTCCGGATCCGTCACTCGCTCAGCCGTGCCCTCGATCACGATGTCGAGGCCTTCGGACAGCGAGTTGCGCCCTGTGGTGAGCGCGCAGTGCGCATTGCCGGCCAGATTCTTCGCCTTCTGCTCGCCGTGCCCGGTGCTGAAGTGCAGTGCGCCATCGTGCCAGGCGGCGATCAGCGGCGTGACGTGCAGCCGCCCGTCCGGCCGTACCGTGGTGATCCAGAAGACCTCCGCTGTCCGCAGCTGGCGTTGGGCCTCGGCCCAGTCGGTGGCGGCGACGTTCTCCGCGCCCGGGCGCGGGTTGAGCGCGGAGCTGTAGCGGGCGTCGAGCTTGGTGATGGGCTGCTTCGGCGTCATACGGAACTCCTCTCCCTCTGACGCAGCCTACGCAACCCGCCCGGCGGCGCTCAGGCTCGGACTGCCCGGCCCTTCACCCGGCGATCGACGTGCCTGACGAACGCCGGGCAGTCCGCGTTCCGCCACGAGGGCGCACCCGTCATGGGCGGGTGCGACCCCGTGCGCGGAAGGTGAGCGCTCCGTGCGTGGCGAGGCCCAGGACGAGACCCCAGCACGCCGAACCGATGCCGCCGAGTGTGACGCCTGACGCCGTGGTCAGGAACGCGACCACGGCCGCGTCCCGGCCGGACTCGTCAGCGACGGCCTGGGCGAGACTCGTGGAGAACGCGCCCAGGAGAGCCATCCCGGCGACGACTGCCACCAGATCGGCAGGCAGCGCGGTGAACAGACCCGCGAGGGCGGCCCCGCACACCCCGGTCACCAGGTAGAAGAAGCCGCATGCCACCCCCGCGACATAGCGGCGCCGCGGGTCGGGGTGCGCTTCCTCCCCGGTGCAGATCGCTGCGGTGATGGCCGCCAGATTGATCCCGTGCCCGCCGAAGGGCGAGAGTGCCGCCGTGGCGAGTCCGGTGACGCCGATCAGGATGCGATCGTCCGGGCGGTATCCGAAGGCGGTGAGGACGGCGAGACCCGGCGCGTTCTGCGACGCCATGGTGACGACGGTCAGAGGGAGCGCGATACCCACCATCGCCTGGAGCGAGAACTCTGGAGCAGTGAACAGCGGGACGGCCGGCGCGATGTCACCCGCCGCGACATGGATGCCCGGGCCCGCGACCGTCACGAGCACAGCGGCCAAGAGGGCACAGGCCACCGCGTATCTCGGTGACCACCGCTTGACCACGAAGTACGTGACCAGCGAGGCGAGTACGGGGACGGGGATGCTGTCCAATGCGGAGAACACACCGGCCCCGAAGGAGAACAGCACGCCCGCGAGCATGCCGGCCACCACCCCGGGCGGTACGCGCCGCATGGCCCGACCGAAAGCGCCCGTCACCCCGATCAGCGCCATGAGCAGGCCGGTGACCAGGAACGCTCCGATCGCCTCGGCGTACGGGTACGCCCCGAGGCTGCCGACCAGGACCGCTGCGCCCGGAGTCGAGAAGGCAGTGATCACCGGCATACGGGTCCGCCAGCTCAGGGCCGCGCAGGTCAACCCGCTCCCGACGCATGCCGCCCATACCCAGGAGGCCGTCTGCTCGTCGCTGAGCCGACCGGCGTCCGCCGCGGCCAGCACGATCATCAACGGGCCGGAGCAGGAGACCACGACCGCGACGAGCCCGGCGACGACGGCGGAGAGCGAGGCGTCGCGGACGACGCTGCGTCGTTCTGTCCCGCCGTCCCGACCGGACCGGCCGGCGGTGCCCGCCTCTTCGGGCACCGCCCCGTCTTCCTTACGCCGCTCGTCGAGCGGCAGCGGCGAGTCGCCGGACACCTTCCGCGAACTCCTCGGGATCGAGTGCCTGGAACGGCAGCCGCAGGAACGCGGTGCCGGAAGGAGGCGCGGAGTCCGCCGGGTAGAAGGCCGAACCACGGGTCAGGGCAAGGCCGTCGTTCCGCGCCGACGTCAGGAAGGACTCCTCGTCGGTAGGGATCGGGAGGTGGACACTGATGTAGTAGCCGCCTTCCGGTACGCACAGATGGACGTCGCCGAGGGTCTGCCGTACCGCCTCGACCGCGGCGTCGTGGCGCGGCCGCAGCAACGTCCGTACGCGCTCGACGTTGTCCCGGACGAGACCGTTCGCGAGTGCCCGCGCGGCGACCGCCTGGAGCAGCGGAGCCGGGGACAGGTAGATGCTCTCGGCCAGGGCCGCGAGGGCCCCGGGTGTCCCGGGCGGGCCGACGACGTAACCGACGCGCAGGCCGGGACTGAGTACCTTGCTCAGTGATCCGATCGTCAGTACCCGCGCGCCGTCAGTGGATTCAGCCAGTTCACCCAGGGGTGTGGGGGCCGTGCCGCTGAAGCGGAGCTCCCGGTACGGAATGTCCTCCAGGATGGTGAAGCCGTACTCGGCGGACAGGCGCACCAGTTCGCGGCGCTTGTCCTCACTCGTGGTGACACCACTCGGATTCTGGAAGTCCGGGATGACATAGACGAACGCGGGGACCTTCGTCCGCAGGCGCTCCCTGAGGACGTCCAGGTCGAGACCGTCGTGCCGCAGGGGCACGCCGGACACCTGGGCGCCGTGCCGTTCGAAGATCTGCACCGCGCGGTCGTAGGTCGGCGCCTCGACCAGGACCTGGGGTGCGGCGGTGTCGCGCAACAGATGCGCCGCGAGCAGGTCGAGGGCCTGCAGAGAACCGTTGGTGACGAACACCCGGTCGGGATCGACCGAGTGGAACTTGCCGAGCTGTTCCCGGAGTTCCTGGTCACCGGTGTGGCGGCCGATGGGCGCGTACTGGAAGACCCGGTCGGGCTCGGCGGCCAGTACGGCGGAGGTGTGCTCGGCGATGGCGGCGGAGGGTATCGCTTCGCGTGGAGGTATGCCGCGCGAGAAGTGGACGGTCTGGACAGTCACAGGTTGACTCCTGGAGCGAGTGGGTCGAAAGGGCCGAGGCAGCGTCAGGCCCGGGTGGCGAAGTCGGGGCCGATGTCGGCGACCGAGGGCGCGCCGAGTTGGAGCAGCGTGTCCTTGATCTCGTCCTTGAGGAGGCCGAGGACCGCTTCGACGCCCTCCTGGCCGGCGAGCCCGAGCCCCCACAGGTAGGGCCGGCCGATGCACACGGCGTCCGCTCCGAGGGCGAGGGCCTTGACCACGTGGACCCCGGAGCGTATGCCGCCGTCCATCAGGACCAGGCCGCGGCCGGACACGGCCGCCGCGACCTGTTCGAGTGCGACGAGACTCGGTATCGCGCCGTCGAGCTGGCGGCCGCCGTGGTTGGACACGATGACCCCGTCCGCGCCGAGGTCGAGGCACCGCTCGGCGTCCTCGGCACGCAGGATGCCTTTGACCACCACGCGCATCCCGGTGCGGCCGCGGATCCATGCCAGGTCCTCCCATGTCAGGGGGAGGCGTTCGATGCGTGCGCCGTCGGGGATCGGTCCGGTGAGGATGCCCAGCGAGCGCAGATTGCCGAAGTCGACATGGGCGGGGGTGCGGAAGCCCGCTCGCCGGGTGGTGATCCGGCGGGCCGCATGGCTGGCGTCGACGGTGACCACCAGGGCGGTCGCACCGGCCTCCTCCGCCAGGGCGATCGTCGCGGCGACATCCTCCCGCGACCGGTAGGCGTAGAGCTGGAACCAGCTGTCGCTCTTGACCGAACCTGCCACCTCGGGGAAAGCGTGGTGGCTGTCGGTGCTGACGATGGACACCGTGCCCATGGCCTCCGCGGCCAGGGCGGTGGCGATCTCCGCGTCGTCGTGCAGCAGTCGCTGGGGGCTGGTCGGAGCCAGCAGCACCGGCAGGGCGAGCCGCTGCCCGAACACACTCACTGACGTGTCCGGTTCCTCGCTCGCGCTGCCGAGGGCCCGGGGCCGCAGCCAGACTTTCTCGAACGCTTCGACATTGGCACGCACCGTGATCTGGGTGTCGGCGCCGCCGGCGACGTACGCCCAGGAAGCGGAGTCGAGCACGGCGTCGGCCGCACGCTCGAAGTCGGGCAATGTCAACAGCGCGGACAGTTCCCTTGCCATAAGCTCTCCTGTCTACGATCTCACCCGTCGCCGTGGCAGGAAATTTGCCTTCGCGACACGGGGAGTTCACTCAAGCGAACTGATCGAATCCCATCTTGATCACCATTCCGGTGACCACTAGCACCAATACGACTCGCACGAAGCCGGAACCCTTTTTCATGGCGGTGCGCGACCCGATCATCGCGCCCGTGATGTTTCCTACAGCCATTCCGAGGCCGATGGCCCACAGAACGTTTCCCTGCCACGCGAAAACCGCCAGGGCGCCCAGATTGGACGAGGCATTGATGACTTTTGCCATCGCGGCGCTTTCCAGGAACTGTGTGGCAAGGAGGGTGGTGAAGGAAATGATGAGGAAGGTACCGACCCCGGGACCGAATACGCCGTCGTAGAAACCGATCCCGACGCCCGCCAGAACAATGGCCGTAATGCGGCGGCGCCGGGTGACGACGGTGTCCGTCTGCTGTACACCGAAACTCGGCCTGAAGGCCACGAAAAGTGCCACCGAAACCAGTAGGGCCATGATGACGGGCCGGAAATAGCTGGTGGGCACGCTTGCCGCGGACAGGGCCCCCAGCGCGCCGAACGGGACCGCGAGGCCCGCGGCCGGCACGAGGATCGAGCGATCCAGACGGGTACGCCTCTGATACATGTACGCGGCGGTCGCGGTGCCCATGACGGCGGCGATCTTGTTGGTGCCGAGCGCCGTCGCGGGCGGGTACTGCGGGAACGTCAGCAGCAGTACGGGGATGAGGAGCACCCCGCCCCCGCCCACGACGGCATCCACCCACCCGGCTGCCGTCGCGGCGACGAGCAGCCCGAGTACCTCGTACAGATCCACTGTTCCTCATTCGTGTCACATGGGTCACCCTCGGGCCGCGTGGCACGACGTCAGGCGCATGGGCAGAGCTGTGTGGGGGCGCGGGTCAGACGACGCCGCGGATGTCCGCCATCGCGGGCAGCACACGCGGGTGCCGCATCATCCGCTGGGCCCACAGCGGGGTGGAACGCAGGGAGTAGAACCGGCGCAGCCACCGGTCGCGCCCGTCGTAACGGGGCTGGAACGCGCTGCGTCCGTGCACGACCACGTGGTTGTCCAGGACGACGAGGTCGCCCGGCGCGAGCACGAGATCGCGGCAGACGCTCTCCAGCGCCTCGGTCAGCGCACGCAACACGCGTTCCCCGCCGGCGTCGGCAGCCCGTGTGTTGTGCGAGTTGAAGCGGATGAACGGCCGGCCCGCGGGCCCGAAGACCACCGGGTGAGGCCCGGCCGAGGGACGCGGGCCCTCGGTGTTCCGGGTGAAGGAGGTCGGATACAGGCTGTGGAACTGCGGTTTCCGCAGCTCTGCCACCTGGTCTTCGGTGAGGAGCGGCAGCGCGTCGCGCACGGACGACAGGCGGGTCGCGGCGACTGCCTCGTGGTCCTGACGCAGGCACAGCAGCCCCAGGAAGTCCGGTCGCAGGGGGTGGTGCACGTTCTCCGTGTGGAAGTCGAAAGCGACTGACCCGCTGTTCTCGATGCGGTGCTCCTCGCCGCGCACCGGGTGCACGTCATGGAACAGCGCACCCGACTTCTCGTCCTGGTATCCGACGAGGGACCCCAGAAGATCCGCGACGAGCATGAGAGTGCCGTTGGTGTAATGGTCGTCGAGAGCCGACATTCCATGGACCGCAGGTGTCTCCGGAGGACCTTCCACCGTCAGGCCGCGGAGCAAGAAGTGTCCATTTTCCCCGCCCTGGGCCCCGAAGTCGAGCAGAGACTTCCGCATTCCTTCGGGGAGGTCGAGCAAGAGACCTGAAAGGACAATGGGAGGTGAGTCGGAGAGCCGGCTCGCGAGTGCTGACAACTCTCGCGTCTTGATGGCCTCGGGTTCGGTTAAGTGATAGCTCGTCACACCTTCAGCGGTGATGGTCACAATCCCCCTCCTAGCTTCGCGTTTGCACTCCTCGAAGACGTTGATGAACCTAACCCGCGCAAATTCGCTCCGTCAACAAAAGGTTTCGGACGGCGACCGGACTTGTTAAAGAGAGCGGCAACTGGTGCAAAGGCGAACTAATTCATCTCAAAAGGGTAGAGGTGCTGCATGCCACGCATATTGACCGCTTCGTAAGGAGCTACAGCGTGGTTGTCCCTGACCTGCACCCGGTCTGAGCTGCCCTGATGATCTCTGCATGAGGAAGTTGCGAGACTGCGGAGAGTGGAAGCCGCCGCTCTGCTGCTCGTCGGCGGTCCTCGTCATGGGGTCGGTCCCGCGTGCCGCCTGTGCGCACTTTCGCGCCATCCCGCATCTGATGGGACAGGCCTGGGTGGACGTGTCCCTCCTCACATCAGCACGAGGGAATTTCCGCACACACCCCCGGCACCAGGGGTTTCGTCCCAACTCCGCCTGGGTGGCCGCCGGGACGGACCCGCGGCCGACTCGCGTTTCACGGCCATCTGGCGCACGACGCGAGCCCTCGGGCCTCCTGGGTACGGACCGCCGGATCTTTGTTGCTGAGTGCTGCGAGCGCCGGGGCGGCGTCGTCGGCGAGCTCGGCGTGCGGCATGCCGGCGGGGCAGGGGCACCCTTGTCGGGCGGACGGGGCGGACGGGGCGGACGGGGCGGACGGGGCGGACGGGGCGGACGGGCGGACCCGGCGGGCGGGCGCACCGGGCGGCAACCCGGAGCACGCGGTCGAACGCGCAGTGCCGCTCGTATGGACGACGCCCCGACGCGCCTGTGCGGCCGGGGCCTACGCGGTCAGTCGTTCACGTGCGCTGTGACCGGCGTTCGCCGGTTCAACGCCGCGGTCGAATTCGCTGATCTCGGCCCACACCGCATCGAGGGAGAGGCCGAGGACGTCGGTGATCGCCGCGATGGTGGGGAAGGCGGGGGTAGCCACACGTCCCGACTCGATCTTCCTGAGCGTCTCCGGTGAGACGCGCGCGTCGAGCGCGATCTCGAGCATCGAGCGTTCTCCCCGGGCCCTGCGCAGGAGGGCGCCGAGGCGCTCTCCGCGTGCGACCTCTGCGGGAGTGAGCGGCAGTCTGACCATGACTCCGATTCTAGTACCGGTATAGTTTGGCCGGTATAGTTATTGGTCCGTGAGGAAAAGTGGCGATGATCGAAATCCTGAACCCCACCCTGCTGACCCGAGCGCGGGAAACAGGCGCTGTGGTCGCAGACATCCTGCAGGAACTGAAGGGCCGAAGTGCGGTCGGCACGAACCTGTTGGACATCGACCGGTGGGCCAAGAGCATGATCGCCGAGGCGGGAGCGCTGTCCTGTTACGTCGACTACGCGCCGTCCTTCGGCCGCGGCCCGTTCGGCCACTACATCTGCACGGCCGTCAACGACGCCGTGCTCCACGGCCGGCCCTACGACTACACGCTCGCCGACGGCGATCTGCTCACACTCGACCTCGCGGTCTCCAAACGCGGAGTCGCCGCAGACGCCGCCATCAGTTTCATCGTCGGCGATGTGCAATCCCCGGAGAGCGTCGCGCTGATCAGCGCGACCGAACGCGCACTGGCCGCAGGCATCGAAGCAGCCGGACCCGGAGCTCGCATCGGCGACATCTCCCATGCAATCGGCACCGTGCTCAGCCAGGCGGGGTACGGGATCAACACCGAGTTCGGCGGGCATGGCATCGGGTCGACGATGCACCAGGACCCGCACGTCGCGAACACCGGGCGGCCCGGCCGCGGATACAAACTGCGCCCGGGACTCCTGCTGGCACTGGAGCCGTGGGTCATGGCGGACACTGCCGAACTCGTCACCGACGCCGACGGGTGGACGCTCCGGAGCGCGACGGGCTGCCGTACGGCACACAGCGAGCACACGGTCGCCATCACCGAGGACGGGGCCGAGATCCTCACGTTGCCGAAGTCATAACAGCCGTAAGGCCGAGCCCGCGTGTCCCCCTTCTTCGACTGCGGCCTCGCGCGCAGGCGCCCGCACCATACGGCCGTGCGAGACGCACCATCGTTGCTCTCTGGTGAGAGAAGGCATCACCGTGTAGCGTCACGGCCAGATGTCGTGGTTCGCAGTGCATGCCCGCGCTCCGGTGCGGGCACTTTGCTGTGCAGAACAGACCAAGGCATTCCGGGGCCGCGCGGTGCGGGTCCGGATCTCAAACGGAAGGCAGCAGCATGGCCAGCGGAACCGTCAAGTGGTTCAACGCCGAAAAGGGCTTCGGCTTCATCGAGCAGGACGGCGGCGGGCCGGACGTCTTCGCGCACTACTCCAACATCAACGCCACTGGCTTCCGCGAGCTCCAGGAAGGCCAGGCTGTCACCTTCGACATCACGCAGGGCCAGAAGGGCCCGCAGGCGGAGAACATCACCCCTGCCTGATCCCGCAGGCGAGAACACACAGGCCCTCGGAGCGCGCTCCGAGGGCCTGTCGCGCAGTTGCAACGCGGCGAGCTGAGCCAGTGACGTACGTGCCTCGGATTCTGCCGGTCCCCCTGCCTCCCTACTACTACGGCGTTGCCCTGTGAGAACAGCGATCGCCGGGGTACACGCGCCGACATGACTTCGAAGCAGCCTCAGCCTCTGGCTCCGCGGGCGGTGCGGCAGTTGCGTCGCACTCGCTCGGTCTACGCGGCGGGTATCGCTCTGTGGGCGGTGGGCGCGACACTGGAAGTGTGGCAGCGCCCCGGCAGTCACCAGATGTGGGTATCTCTGCTGTTCCTGCTCGTCTTCACCGGCTTGCTGGCCGTGACGTCCTGGTGGCTGTGGCGCCACCAGGACGCACTGCGCGCAGCCCGGCAGGAAGCACGCGTCGCGGACACACGCCCGCGAGCGGCGGAGCGGCACTGAGGCAGAGGACAACCCGGCCGGCTCGGGCCTTCCCCCCGGCGGAATGCCTTGGGCCCTCATGCGAGTTCCCCGCAGGTGCGGCGGCGATACGGCATCACGAGGCCGGTGCCGCACCCCCGCCCGCTTGCGCGGGCAGTCCTCAGCAGCCGTCCGTAGGCCTGCCGCAGGGTGCCGCAGGGGCCTCGCGCGTCGTCCGGGGGTCCCCCGGTGGGTTGCCGGGTGCCCACCAGGTGAGGGCCGTCCCGATGAACAGGCTCGCCAGCGCCAGGGCGACGACGCGGCGGGCGAGGGTCAGCCGGTGTGCCGCCCGAATCGCGGTGGCGACCTCGAAGGCGTCCACCGAACCGTGCTCGCGGTGGATGTCGGCCAGCGTGACCGCCAGCGGCTTCGTCCCCGCCTGCGCGGCCAAGGCGTGCCACAGGCCCGTCACGGCGAGGGCGAGACCGCCGCCGATCAGTACGGTGACGGCCAGCCGCCACAGCGGCGGCAGGTCGGCTGTGGTGGTCCGTCCCTTGATCACTACTGCGGCGGCGACGAGGGTGACGAAGGCCGCCAGCCCGTTGCGCCATGCCTCCGCACTGGCCCGCACGGCCGGCAGCGACTCGCGCACCAGGGCCTGGAACCGGTCGCGCTCCGCCAGATCGGTCTCGGTCGGCGGTCGCTCGGGAAGGCGGGGCACCCAGTTCATCCGGCGACCACTTCGATCCGGAAGCTGGCCCCGCAGCCGATCGCTCCCGCCGGGGCGTTCCCGTGCTCGCTGCCGCAGCCGCACGTCACATCGAGCGTCACAGCGGGCGGCTGCCCGCTGTCCGCGCCGCGGCTGGGCCCGGACAGGCCGGTGAGAGCGGTGGTCACCTGACGGTCCACCAGGTGGTGGCCGCAGCGAGGGCAGCGACCGGAGACCACGAAGCAGGACGCGCCGCCCCCTTCGTACGGGGTGACGGTGAGTTCGCGCGTCCCCAGCAGCTCGAAGGCGCGCTCGGTCCACCTGAAGTCCGTAGTGGGTAGGTAGTCGAGGGCGGCTGCGTCGAACATGGCATCACTGTAGTGAGCGGCACTCTACGCTGGGGCCGCTTCTCACTATCTGTTGCGGCAAGGGGGGCCATGCCGGTCGACGAGGTTGGGTACGGCGGTTTCCAGCGGAACGGGGTCCGCGCGTTGGGACGGCAGCAGTATGCGGAGGCGTTCTACTGGTTCTCCCGCGCGCACGGCGCCGGGCACCCGGAGGCGGCCGATCGCGTCTACCGGCTGGTCCATACCGCGGGTGAGCCGGGTGATCCCTTCTTCGTCTGGCGGCCGCTGACCGAGCCGGTGAGGCTCTACGCGGCCGCGGCACGCTCGCACCGGGAGTTCATGGACACCGGCGCCGTTGATCTGTTGCTCCGGGCCGCCGACTTGAACCGGGAGGCCGTGCGGTCGGCGCCGGCTGGGCTTCCCGCCCGGATCCTCATGCTGGCCTCGTTGCGCGACGTGCTGAGAGAGCTCTATCAGCGCCGGGGACGCACCCAGGACCTGGACGAGGCTCTCGGCGTCGCATACGAGGCGCTGAACGTCCTGCGGGCCGGTCACTACGAGCGGTTGAGGGCCGCTCAGGTCCTGATCGGCCTGGAGAACGCGCGCTACCAGGCCACAGGGCGGCCGGGTCCGCTCCGCACCGCCGTCGAGGAGACCGGCAGACCGGCCCTGGCACAGCCCGGCGGCACCCCGGATGACCGAGCGGCACTGGAGTCGAGCCTCTGCGGGGCGCTACTGTCCCTGGTCCGGCACACCGGCGCGGATCTGCTCCTTGACGAAGCCGTCGGTCTCGGCCGGGCAGCGGTAGGACGCACCACCCCCGGCGACGCGGTGTCACGGATCAACCTGGGAGCCGCACTGGTCACCCGCGCCACACGGCGCGGTTCCCTGGACGATCTGAACGCTGCCGTCAAGGTGCTGCTCGCAGCAGTGGAAGTGGATGACACCGAGCACGCCTCCGCAGCGGCGACGACCCTGAAGGCGGCGTTGGAGGCGCGGGCCGCGATGACCGGGCGGGCCAAGGACAGGCGCGACGCCGAGGCGGTCGAGGAGCACCTGCGGAATGCCCTGCACGGTGCCCCGACGGGCCACCCGCAGCGGCTGGTGGAGGGTGCGTTCGCCGTGCGTGGCGAAGCCGCCGTGGACGCGGCCCGTCGCGCCTTGGACTCCCTGCCGCCGGCCCATGTGGAGCGGCCGACCGTCGCCGCGCAGCTGGCCCAGGCGCTCCGGGCCGCCGGTCGGTGGAGTGAGGCCGTCGATGTGGCGCGGGAGGCGGCTGCGCTGGTGAGCGGCGGCTTGGCGGTGGTCGAGGCGAACCGAACGCTCGGCAACCTGCTGATGGGCGCCGGCAAGAAGGGGATCGCCGTCCACGAGGGCGAGATGCTGGCAGCCTTCACGGCGGCCGCCGAAGCGTGCGACGCGACGGATTACGTCTACGCCGAGGTGAAGATCGGCCAGGCAGTGGCTTTGATCGACCGGTTTCTCCGCGACGGGGACGAGTCGGACCGTCTGGCCGCGGCGGCGGCTTTGAAGAAAGCGACGGAAGCGAACGGCCCCTCCGTCCAGGACCGGCTCCTCGCCGCACGTTCCTGGGGTGGCGTCGCCATGCTGACCGACGACCGGGCCGAAGCCCTGGCGGCGGCCTGCGCCGCCGTCGCGCTGCTGCGGGAGTTCGGCTGGGCGGGTCTGGACCGGGAAGACCAGGTGCACAGCATTCAAGGCGGCGCGGCGATGCCGCGCGAAGCGGCGGCCTTGGCGATCGCAGGCGGACAGCTTGAACTGGCCGTCGAACTGCTCGAACAGGGCCGGTCGGTGCTGTGGCGTTCGGCCCTGCACCTGCGCGCGGACCTCGCCGCCCTCGCGGCACACGACCCCGCACGCGCGGCGGAGCTCGAGCAGGTCCGCGCGACGCTCAACCAGGACGGGGAACTCGACCAGGAGGAACGTCTGCGGCTGGCCCGGCGCTGGCAGCAACTGGTGGGCGAGGTACGGGAGTCGCCCGGGTTCTCCGCGTTCCTCGGCCCGGCAACGTATGACGAGCTCGCCCCCGCCGCGGCGGAAGGGCCCGTCGTCATCGTCAACATCAGCACGATCCGCTGTGACGCGATCCTCCTGTTGCAGGGCGGTGGGATCGACGTCGTGGCACTGCCCGATGTGAACGTGCCGGGCATCGACGCGGTCGCCAACACCTACCTGAGCCACCTGGCGGCCGCAATGGAGCCGAGTGCCACCAGCCTGATACGCGAGCGTGCTCGGCACACCATGCACGACACGCTGGAGTGGCTGTGGGAACACATCGCCCGACCGGTCCTCGACCGGCTGACCTCTACCCGGCCGACCGGGTCGACGACCCCGCCCCGGCTGTGGTGGAGCCCCACGGCGTCCCTCACCGCTCTGCCGCTGCACGCCGCCGGACGCTATCCGCGCGTCGCCGCCGACCCCACTCGGCCGGTCGGTGTGCCGTACGAGGTGGTGTCCTCGTACACCACCACACTGTCCGCCCTCATCGACGCCCGACGGCGGCCCGCGCCCGCGGATCCTACGCTGCTGGCGGTCGCGCAGACCGACACCGAACGCGGCCACGCGCTGTTGCCCGCAGTGGCGGAGGAACTCCGAGCGCTCGGCGAGATCTTCGGCCGCCGGATGACGGTCCTGGCCGAGGACGCGGCCACTTCGGCCGCCGTACGGCGAGAACTGCCCGAGCACGCCTGGGCGCACTTCGCCTGCCACGGCTGGCTCGACATGGCGGCACCCGCCGGTTCGGGCCTCTGCCTGCGGGACGGTGACCTCAACGTCCTCGACATGGCGGACCTGCGACTCGACACGGCGGACCTCGCGTTCCTGTCCGCCTGCCACACCCGGCTGGGCCCCGGGCAGCTACCGGACGAAGCCGTGCACACCGCCGCCGCGTTGCGCATCGCGGGATTCCGGCACACCGTGGCGACCCTGTGGTCCATCAACGACCAGGCCGCGTCCCAGGTGGCCCCGGCCTTCTACCGCCACCTCGCCGGTCCGGACGGCCCGACGTCCGCCGACGCCGCCCGGGCCCTCCACGAGGCCGTCACCGAACTCCGCGCCCAGCACCTCACCGACCCGACCCTCTGGGCGCCCTTCGTGCACGACGGCCCGTAGGTGAGCGCAAGCCGACTCACTCCGCAATCTCGCCGAGCTTGGCGGTGGGCCCTGAACCGGAGAATGTCAGCGTCGCAGGGCCGAACGGAGTGTCAATCCGTGGTCGCGCCGCAGCCGGTACAACTCCCAGCAGGACAGGGCCGTCACCGTGAGCGGGGCACCGAGGATGAACGCCACGCGGGCACCCGTCGGGACGCGGTCGTACGCCCCGGTGATCACGTCCAGGAGCGCCAACTCCCAGACGAGGACGCCGGCGAGCACCGGCGGCAGCACCTCATGGATGTCGGCGGTACGAAAGACGTGCACCAGGGACAGCCCGATGCCGTAAAGGGCGAAGCCGATCGACCACAGGCACAGCACGAGGATGACGATTTTCCCGGGCAGGCCCACGGCATCCCGCAAACCCGCCAGCTCCGGTGCCATGGCAAGGGCGCCGGTTCCCATGGACACCATGATGGCCAGCACAGAGCCGAGCGGGCGCAGAGCCCGACGCATGTACACACGGCGCAGCCCGTCCCGCGCCGCCGCCACGAAAGCTCCGACCACCACGGGGAAGGTGCATACCAACACCAGGACGCTGGACCAGCTCTGGTTGAGGCGTTCGCTCGCCACGCCCTGAACGTCAGCACTCGCGACGGCGTTGTAGGTGACCATCAGGGTCACCCAGGCGACGAGTCCCAGCCCGCTTCGCCACAACTGCAGCTTACGGACCACCCGGTCGTCGACGATCCCGGGACGCGAGGGGCGGAAGGTCCGCTGGGCGGCGTAGAAGGGGTTGTAGACACCGCGCACGAACTGCCGGGCCCGCGACGGCTCTGCGCGCGGCGGCGGGACCGGCGGGTAGGGCAACGCGTACGGATATCCCTGCGGCGGGCCGGGCTGGGCGTACGGATATCCCGGCGGCGGGCCGGGCTGCGCGTACGGATACCCCTGCGGGGGGACCGGTGGAGCGAAGGTGTGTCCCGGCGGCGGGTTCGGGGGACCGCCTCCCACCTGGCCACCGTACCCACCACTGCCGTAACCACTCATGCCACGCACCCCCGATGTCCTGCCCTGTTGACCCCGGCATCCTAGGGGTCTCGGACCCTCATGGCCGACGCGATCCGATTCCGTGGGGCCTGGTTACGTCGAGCACTTGGTACAGGTCGACGTCCTCAGCCGCCCTGTTCAGCGAGCGTATTCCTCGGCATAGGCGGCCCCGATCCGGCGCCTTAGCAGTCACCGACCCGGGACGCTCCACGTACTTGGGTCGGTGTGCCGAGCATCGTGTCCGAGCCCGCCGACACACAGACCTCCTGGTCCCACCAGAGTATGAAGTCGATCTTGATTTTCTCGCTCTTGGAGATGCAGTTCCTCCAGAAACGGTAGTTCTGGTCCAGGACGTAGTGGGTGTGGTTTCCGCAGCGGTCCGCCGCTGCGGAAGGGACAGCGGTTGCTTCGGCTATCGGCGCAGGAGCCGCAGTGGCGACGCCCGCCGACACAACCATGGCCAGGGCGAGCGCGGCAGCGCTGACTCCCAGGCGTCGAGGGGTGCGTAATGCCTTCATTTCGCCGTCCTTCACTGTGAGTTTTGGAAAGCACGGCCTGCGCGTGCTTCCGATGTCCAAGGCGGCTTACCTCCGGCGACTCGGCACCGCGCATCCCCGGACGCGCCGAACGCCATGAATGCTCCCGGCTGTAGGCACCGGCGGCTACGCCCTTAAGCCATGGCTTAAGGGCCCACGGCCACGCTGTTCGGCGCTATCGGTGCCCGTCCAGCAGTTCCCGGCCCAGGACAGTGGCCATGTGCAGTACGGAACCACCGCGCCGGCTGGTGGTGATGAGGCGGGCGTCGCGCAACGCCTTGGTGTGCTGGCTGACGGCTGCCGGGGAGACACCGAGGCGCGCGGCCAGTTCAGTGGTGCTGCAACCGTCGGCGGCCTCGCGCAGCGCGGCGGCCCGGGTACGTCCGAGCAGGACACCCAGGGCATCGTCGGCCGCGGAGCCCCTGGGCTGCCACAGCGCCGCGCCGGTGGCGGGATCGGTCACCGCGGGTACGGTCAGCCGCGGCACCGACGCGTCGTCGTACGGGTCGTACAGCAGGCTGAACTGACGCCAGGAGAACAGAGTCGGCGCCAGGATCAGCCCTCTGCCGCCCAGGTGAACCTCGACCGGGCGGGGGTAGCGTACCTCCAGCACCGGTGGTCGCCAGCGCACCAGCTGAGGGCTCAAGGAGGCCAGCAGAGCGTCGATTCCCCCTTCCAGAAACGTGCGGGCGTACTGGGCCCGTACGACGTCCAGTTGTGACCGGGAAGCCGCCCAGTACGGTGCGACGGCCACCCGGTGACAAGCCGCAAGGCCGGCCGCCAGTAAGCCCCGGGCATCGGCATCCCCGTCGGCGACGGCCCGCGCCCACGACCTGTGGGCGGGGCGGACGGCAACGGGGTCCAGCTCACGGCGTACCCGGGCGCGCGGTGCCCGCAACAGAGCCTCCACCGCGTGGTCGATGTCGGGCGAGTCACCGGCCAGAGCCAGTAGGTCGAGGCCCGGGCCCCGGGCCGGGATCAGGGCAGTGAGTGGCCCGGTGTCCTCGCCGAGCCTGTCGGCCACCGTGGCGCGCCACCGTTGAAAGGGCAACGGGAGGGAACGTCGGCACAGCATCTCCAGGCTGTAGTACGTCTCCGCGGCGGCCCCGATGGTACTGGCCACCCGGGTACGGGCGAGATCCTCCGCGGTGAAATGGATGCGCAGCACCACAGACCTCCGTCACGGAGCCGGGGATCACCTTCAGGCGCGCTGTCGGTCCCGGCCGCCGCCCCCGTGGCGACCGGAACATTGTCGGACGGCACGGGCGGGGCCCGGAACGCACTTTCCGGACCTTTCCGTGGTTCAGCCATAGCGATTGGGGGGCGAACCATGCGTCAGCCGCTTTACGTTGACCGGCCGGCAAGGGCGCAGTCCTCGTCGCGGATCGGGCTGTCAGTGCCCCTGGATACCGTAGGGCCATGATCGACGCAGACGACGTCCGCCGTATCGCCCTGTCCTTTCCCGAGACGGTGGAGAAGGAAGCATGGAGCATTCCGACCTTCCGTGTCGCCGGGAAGATGTACGTCACGATCCCGGACGACCAGACATCATTCGCCGTGCGCTGCCCCAGATACGAGCGGGCAGAGCTGATCGCCGCTGAGCCGGAGAAGTTCTGGGTACCACCGCACGAGGCGAGTTCGGCATGGGTCCGGGTACGGCTCGCGGCGCTGGAGGATCTGGACGAACTACGCGGCATCCTCGTTGACTCCTGGAGGCAGGCGGCGCCGGAACGACTGACCGAGCAGCACCCCGACCTGCGGCCCGGTGAGGCAACGGGTGGGTGAAAGCCTCCGGCCGGGGTGATTCGGCGTGAGTTTCCCCCTCCGCCCCTCGCTGAGCGAGCGCGGTGCGTCTCTCCAACTCGGGTAGCACACAGAGCTATTGCGTCATACCGGCGTTTGAGGAGAGACGCATACTGGCGGGGGATCCGCAGAGGTGGCAGGTTACTGAAAGATCCTTCCTGTCCGAACATCAGACCGGAAGGATCGATATCGTGCGCAGTCGACATCTAGCGCCTCTGGTGGCCATGAGTGTCACGGCGACGCTGGCTCCCGTGCTCGCCATCTCCACGGCCGCCGCCGCTCCTGTCGCCGGCCCGTCGGCCGCCTTCTCGTCCACCGCCAACGGCACGCTGGACCGATACGTGCAGCAGAAGCCGCGCTGGAAGCGATGCGAACCCGACTCTCCCGCCGAGTTCCAGTGCGCCGTGATCAAGGTACCCGTGGACTACCGGGTTCCTGCGGGCAAACGGATCGACTTGGCGATATCCCGGATCAGAAGTATCGCGCCCGACAGGCGGCACGGTGTCCTGTTGGCCAACCCCGGCGGCCCGGGCGGGCAGGGGCTCTACATGCCGCTGGCGATGCAGGAACGGCTCCCCGAGTCCGTACGGCAGAAGTACGATTTCATCGGCTTCGACCCGCGCGGTGTGGGACAGAGTAGCCCGATTTCCTGCGATGTGAAGCCGGAGGAGGAGAACTGGCTGAGGCCGTACAAGAAGGAAACGTTCGGCAAGGACGTCGCCTGGGCACGCACCGTCGCGAACAAGTGTGAGAAGAAGGCGGGAGACACCCTGCCGCACATCACCACACGCAACACCGCGCGCGACATGGACCTGCTCCGGGCGATCCTCGGCGAGAAGAAGGTCTCCTTCTTGGGCTACTCGTACGGCACCTACCTGGGCGCTGTGTACACGCAGCTCTTCCCGGACCGGGCCGATCGGTTCGTTCTGGACAGCGCGGTTGATCCGGTACGCGTGTGGCGAGGGATGATCCAGTGGTGGGCAGAGGGCGCCGAGCCGGCGTTCGACCGGTGGACCCGGTGGGCAGCCGCGCGTTCGGAGAAGTACCAGCTGGGTGCTACCCCGAGGGAGGTCGAACGGACCTTCTGGAACCTGGTCGCACAGGCCGACGAGAAGCCCATCGAGGTAGAGGGGCAGCCGACCACTGGTGATGACATCCGCAGCAGTATGCGTGCGGCGGTCTTCAGCCCGCGGTACGCCACCGAGGGAATGGTGGAGCTGCTGAAGGCCGCAGCCGGCAAGCCCGCCTCCGAGAAGAAGGTCGCGCCGTTCGCCGGATCCAGGGGAGCCCGAACGGCTCCCGCCGCCGCCCCTCAGGTGCCAACCGACAACATGGTCGCAAGCTTCGGCGCCGTCGTGTGCGGTGACAACTCGGCCGCGTGGTCCCGCAATCCCCAGAGCTACCGACGGGACGCCATTGAGGACAAGGTTCGTTACCCGCTCTACGGTGACTTCGCGTCCAGCATCAAGCCCTGCGCGTTCTGGAACAAGTCCGTGGAACCGGCAACCGAGGTGAACAACAAGGTCCGCTCGCTGGTCGTCCAGAACGAGTGGGACTCCCAGACCCCGTTGCCCAGCGGCCAGGCCCTGCACGCGGCCCTGAAAGGCTCGAAAATGGTCACCGTCCTCGGTGGCGAGGGCCACGGAGTCTACCCGAGCGGCAACGCGTGCACGGACGGAACAGTGACCGGCTATCTGCTCACCGGCAAGCTCCCGGCGAAGGACGTGACCTGCTTGGCGACGGCCGACTCGAACGCGGATGCGCGCAAGCACCAGAAGCGGGACGTCCTCCCTGGGTCTCCGCTCCCTGAGCGCGCGCCGGACCGTTTCTGAGCCCGGTCACACGGCCCATAGCCGTATGACCCACCGAAGACGGAGCGGACGTCCTGCCGGAGTTTCGCGCCATCGCGTCAGACAGAACCCGTTGACCGTGCGTGAGCGTTCTTCGTCCCGTGAGATCATTCGTTGCTGCTGCGAGGGCGCGGCGCTGTCGTCCTGTTGGTGACGGGCTGAGCGGCTCCACGGTTGCGCAGGCGACATCTACTGGCGCAGCAGGGGGAACAGGTATGGGGCACAACGGGACGACGGAAGTACGTCCGGAGCGCACCCGAGCGGAGCGGCTGACCGAAGTACTGACCGTCGCCGCGGCGTCGGTCGTGTCCTGCGTTCTGCTGGCCGGCCCGGCAGTCGTCTTCGGAGCGAGTGCCTGGCACATGGTCACCGACGCCACCGCCTTCAGCCGGCTGTTGGCGCCGATGGCCTGCCTCGTTCTGGTGGCAGTGCCGTTCGTCCTGGCCCGGATGGTGTTCCGTTCGGGCCGGCGCAAGGGCAGTGAGCGGCTGACGGCTGCGGTCCCGGCAGTGCTGACCCTGCTCGGCGTGTCCGTCGTGCCCTTCGCGGCTCTGTGCCTGCTGTTCATGTACGCGGACTGACGTGTGCTCATGCGCCATGGCGCATGAGCACACGTCACGCGACGCGTACCGTTCCGGCAGGACCGCGCGACGTCAGCGACCCCTGCGTACCCGGGCCGCCGCGCGCGCTTCCGCCGCCTTGCGGAGCTCGGCGGCTTTACGGGACTCCTTCGCGGGGCGGCCCGGGCGGGTACCCAGGCCCCGGAAGGGGGCGTTGTCGCCGCTCGTCCTCGGCTCGATCGGGGGGCGCTTGGCGCCCGTGATGGTCGTCAGCTTCTCTTCGCCGGAGCGTACCTGTGTGGTGGTCGGCCGGATGCGGGCGTCGGTCATCATCCGGTTCACATCGCGCCGCTGGCTGGGCGTGACCAGGGTGACCACGTTCCCGGACTCCCCGGCGCGTGCCGTGCGGCCCCCACGGTGCAGGTAGTCCTTGCCGTCGGCCGGCGGGTCGACGTTGACGACAAGGTCGAGGGAGTCGATGTGGATGCCCCGCGCCGCGACATTCGTCGCCACCAGCACGGTGATCTCACCGTCCTTGAATTTGGCGAGCGTGTGCGTGCGTTGCGGCTGCGACTTCCCGCTGTGCAGTGCGGCAGCCGGAACACCGCTGGCTCGCAGGTGCCTGGTGAACTGGTCCACGCCCGCCTTGGTGTCCAGGAACATCAGCACCCGGCCGTCTCGCGCGGCGATCTCGGTCGCGACCGCGTACTTGTCAGCGGCATGGACGTTGAGGACGTGGTGGTCCATCGTGGTGACCGAGCCCGCCACCCGGTCGACCGAGGCCAGCACCGGGTCGTGGAGGTAGTCCCGCACCAGTTGGTCGACGTTGTGGTCGAGTGTGGCCGAGAACAGCAGCCGCTGTCCGTCGGCGCGGACCTGGTCCAGGACTTCCGAGACCTGCGGCAGGAACCCCAGGTCGCACATCTGGTCCGCCTCGTCCAGTACCGTGATCCGCACCTGATCCAGGTAGCAGTCACGGCGCGAGACCAGGTCGGCCAGCCGCCCAGGCGTCGCGACGACCACGTCCACGCCGGTTCGCAGCAGCGCCACCTGGCGGTTGATCGACACCCCGCCGACCACCGTCCCCAGTCGTACACGCAACGCCTGTGCATAGGGGGCCAGCGCGTCGCCCACCTGCTGCGCGAGTTCCCGCGTCGGCACCAGGACCAGTGCGAGCGGCCGCTTCGGCTCCGCTCGCCGGCCTGCCGTCCGGGCGAGCAGCGCCAGCCCGAAAGCGAGCGTCTTGCCGGATCCGGTCCGCGCGCGGCCGAGTACGTCGCGGCCCGCCAGTGCGTTGGGCAGCGTGGCCGCCTGGATCGGGAACGGTTCCCTCACGCCGAGGCCGATCATCGTCTTCGTCACTTCGGGCGGCAGCCCGAGTGCGTCGAAGGACTCGGCCGGCGGCAGGTCCGCAGCCACCGCCGAAGGGGTGGAGATGTCACCCTGCGGCGCGGTCGCCCGCTGGGGCCGGTCGGTACGAGCGCGTCCGGCAGCCGGCGGCTTGGCGTTCAATGGGAAACCTTCCTCGGGCAGGCGCCCGAACGCGCCGGGGACGGTACCCCTTGGTACCGTCCCCGGCGGTTGCAGTGTCCCGCCATTTTACCAGCGGGCACCCGGACACCGCGGGTCCGGCCGACGCGCCGGCCATACGTACGGGGCCGTGGCAGTGTCGCCGAAGCCCCGGACCACCACCACACCCACCCGGACAGACACCACTTGGCGGCCGCGCAGCCTCCTCCGCCCCGGCCGATCCCCTTGCCCCGTCGCTGCCACGAAGGTCCCGTGCAGCTCCCGGCCTGCGTACGGAAGGCATCGTGTTCGCGGCACCGGGGGGTTGCGCCCGTAACGAGGACAGCAGCCGCAACAGCCAACCCGCCTTTTTCGTCCTCCTCGTGAGGGCTTGCGGACCGCGCGGAGGGATCACGGTCCCGTAGGCGGCGAAGGTTCAGATGGTGACCTGAGGTTGTTCCGGGGTGAGGTACTGCACGTGGGTCCGGTCGCTGTGCGGGGTCAGTAGGTCTTGCAGCTCACTGGCAGCGGCCTTGAGGAGGTGTCCGTCACGGGTGGCATGGAGGGTTTCGAGGACGAAGGCGACGTGGGCGGAGCCTTCGGTGACGCGCGTGCGGTGGGCGTCGCGGTGGTTCCAGTGCCTGGTCAGTACGTCGGTGGTGTCGGTGTAGATGACTTCGCCGGCCTTGGGGTTCTCGACGGTGTCCGGTTCACCGAGCGGAGTGAAGGTCTCGGTGCCTTCGGCGTGGCGGATGTCGACGTCGCCGGTGACGTGGTGGAGGTCGAAGGCGCCGGCGGGCAGGCCATGGCGGACGGAAACGGCGTTGTAGGAGTCGACGGCCGGGTTGATGCGCGGCAGGGTGCCCTTTTTCGCGAGGCGGCGTCCGAGAGCGTCGACGCTGGGTCGGATGCGGCGGGGGTTGGTGCCGAAGGCCCGGTAGGCGGTGTGCCATGCCTCGATGCGGGGGGCGTTCTCGTCCGCGGGGGCCCAGGTGCCGTTGGCGAGCTGTTGCTCCAGGTCCTCCAGGGCGGCGGTGGTGGCGGGCCAGGGTTCGTGGCCGCGCAGGCCGATGGCGGTGACGACGGCGATGAGGGTGCCGGGGAAGGCGTCGGCGACGGCGGGGCTGAGGCGGAAGGTGGGCATCGTGGGAGGAGTCCGTTCCGGGAGAGCAGTGGGGGACGGGTCAGGCTTTCCAGGGGCCGACGCGGTCCAGGCGGCGCAGCTGCTGGGCTGCGGTGGGCGCGTCCAGGCCCTGACCGCGTTCGGTGAGCCGGCGTGCGGTGTCGGTGCGCTGCTCGACGGGTTTGTGGTCGTCGTACTTGAACTTCGCCCGCACGTCGATGACGTCCAGGCGGAGGCCGCGGATGCCGGGCAGCATCCGCCCGTAGGGGGGCTGGTCCGGGTCGATGGGGGCGTGGTCGCCGTCGGGCTGGAAGTGGGCCATCTGGCGCCGCAGCAGCGCGGCCTTCGCCTCGGGATCGTCGATGACCGTGGCCCGGCAGGTGAACTGCACGGCCGCGTAGTAGCTGGTGGGGACACCGTCGGTGGGCGGGATGCCTGGCTTGGCGCGCCAGGGGCCGGGGATGAAGGCGTAGTCGCCGGCGACCGTGAAAGTGACGTTCGGGTCGGCCTCGATCGTCCTCCAGACGGGGTTGGGGCGGGCGAGGTGGATCAGCAGGCCGGCGCCGTCGACGGTGAAGTGGGTGGGCACGACGACCGGTGCCTGCCCGGGCAGGCCGTTGACGCTGAGGATGCCGAAGTCGTGACCGTCGGCGATCCAGGTCTGCCACTCGGAGTCGTCCAGGGCGGCGTCCCAGGGCTGGATGAACATCGCGGGGGTCCTTCCGGGTGCGGGAGTCAGGTGAGGGCGAGGAGACTGACCGCGACGGCGGCGGTGCCCAGGCCGATGAGCTGGCCGCGGTGGATCCGTTCGGCCAGGACGCTGCGGGCGAGCAGGACGGTGCCGGCCGGGTACAGGGCGGTGATCACGGCGACGACGGCCAGGTCGCCGCTGCGGGCGGCGAGCAGGAACAGCAGGTTGGCGACCGAGTCCAGGGCCCCGGCCGTCGCCGAGATCGCGTATGCGGGCTTCTCCGAGCCGAGCCGTCGGAACATCAGACCGGCAGCGGCCAGCGTGACGGCGGAGGAGACGGCGCGGCCGACGATCAGTGGGCCGACGCCGCTGTCGGACGGCGCCAGATGCAGAAAGACCAACTGCAGGGCGATGGCGGCTCCGGCGCCGAGGGCCAGCAGCAGTGCGGTGCGCGACGGGCGGGCCGACTTCGCGCCGTGTCCGGCGCTGACCAGCACCACCGCTGCCAGGGCCAGGGGCAGGCCGATCAGCCCGGTCAGGCCAAGCTGCTCGCCCTGGAGCAGGCCCACGCCGACGGGCAGCATCGCGGAGACCAGAGCGGTGACCGGGGACAGGACGTTCATCGGGCCGATGGCGAGCGTGCGGTAGAGCAGCGCGAACGCCGCGGCCGACGCGACGCCGGACGCCGCGCCCCAGGCGAGGGTGGCGCGGTCGAAAGAGGCGCCGAGGAAGGGCCACAGCAGCAGCTCGACGGTGAGCGAGGCCGGCGCGGCGATCATCACCGTGCGCAGGACGTGGGCCCTGCGGGCGTCGAGGCCGCCGAGGAAGTCGGCGCATCCGTAGGCCAGAGAGCTGCCCAGGGCCAGCAGCAGAGCGATCACGGGTACATCCCTTACTATCAATGGAACGACTACACCGTACAACGCACCGACCGGAAGTCGTCAACCGAACGACCGCGCGGTGCGATCCACTGACCGTCTACTGGAGGGGCGATAGTGATGGCGGAGACCGATGCGGCACTGCGGACGCTGGCGCACAACGTCCGCGCGGCCCGTACCCGCGCCGGGCTGTCACTGGACGAACTCGGCCGCCGGGCCAAGGTCAGCAAAGGCGCCCTGGTCGGACTGGAGAAGGCCCAGGGCAATCCGAACTTCGCCACACTGGTCCGTCTCGCCGATACCCTCGGGGTGTCGGTGTCCGCGCTGATGGAAGGGCCGGCCGAAGGCCGCGTGAGAGTCGTGTCCGCCGACGCCGTCATGCCCTTGTGGACCGGGGAGAAGGGCGGCGAGGCCCGACTCATGCTCACCACCTCGGGACCGGCCCCGGTCGAGGTGTGGCGCTGGCGACTGGAACCGGGGGAGGAGTACCCCAGCCACCCCCATCAAGCCGGCGTCGTGGAGACCGTCAGCGTCACCGCCGGCCGGATGGTGCTCGTCGTCGACGGCACCGAGCACGCTGTCGAGGCCGGACAGACCGCCACCTTCGACGGCGACGCCCCCCACACCTACCGCGGCTCGGGCACCGGAACCTGCCACCTGATCATGACCGTGCACATCCCGCCCGGTCCCGGCTCCACCGGCTGACCCGGGCGGCAGGGCAGCCGCGCGGAGCTGCCCTCGCCGGGCTCGGTCGGCGAGGTGTACGCGGTCTTGCGCTGCACCGCCCTGTTTCCCGTACGTGCCTAGGGTGCTGTGATCCGGTACGTGAGGTGAGTGACCTGAGGGGATCCGACCACTCTCGTGGGAGCGAGTCCGAGGCCGGGCGAGACGCCGTCGAAGAGCCGGACGCCCGAGCCGAGTACGAGGGGCGCGAGGTGGATCTGGAGTTCGTCCAGCAAGCCGGCGTCGATGAACTGTCGTACGGTCTCCGCACCGCCGGAGATCTGGACGTCCTTGTCCCCCGCGGCCTCACGGGCCCGGGCCAGCGCACTGTCGATCCCTTCGGTCACAAAGGTGAAGGTGGTGCCGCCCTGCCGCACCCACGGTTCCCTTGGACTGTGGGTCAGGACGTAGACGGGGGCGCGGAAGGGCGGTGGGTCGGGCCAGCCGACCTCTCCTTCGGCGAACATCCGCCGCCCCATGATGTAGGCGCCGGCGCGGTCGAAGTTCTCCTGGACGATGTCGTCGTCCTGGTTGCTCTGCCCGCCGTCGATGCTCTGGCGCTCCCGCCAGCTCTCGACCCCGAAGACCCATTCGTGGATACGCATTCCGCCGTCACCGAGCGGGTTGTCGGGACTGGAGTGGGGGCCCGCGATGAAGCCGTCCAGCGACATGCCCAGACTGGCGAAGACCCTGCTCATGCCCGCTCCCCAGTGGTGAAGAAGCCGGTCAGGACGGGGGCGAGGAGCTCCGGGTCGATGTTGTGCTCCTGGCCGGGGAAGACGTGCAGGGCGAAGTTGTCGGCCAGTGCGGCGAGTTCCCGCGCTCCGCGCAGCATCTGCGGCGCGCCCGCGTCACCGCTGCCGACGAGAACCGGCACCGTCACGGACTTCCAGAGGTCGGCGGGCAGTGGTCGGCCGGACATGGTGTCGCCCATGATCCGGCCGTCGTAGGGCAGGGTGCGGGCGGTGGCCTCCATGCCGGCCCAGAAGGGGGCCTGGCGCATCCCCGCCACGGCCTCGGCGGGCATCCCCACGGCCGCGGTCAAGAAGTAGGCCACGGCATCGCCGTACGCCTCCTGCCCCACGAGCTGGGTCAGGTGGGCGACGTAGTCGGTGGGCAGCGGGGGGCGGCTGTCGTCGGTGATGAAGGGCGGTTCGTACACGGCCAGTCGGGAGACGGCGCTGCCCCGGGCCACGGCCTCCAGTGCCAGTACGGCACCGGAGGACATGCCGAAGAGCATGGCCTCGCCGCCCGCGAGCCCGATCAGCGCGTCCAGGTCCTCGACCTCGCGCTGCACGTCGTACTCCGGGCTGTCCCCGCTGTCACCGCGGCCCCGGCGGTCGTACGTGATCACCGTGCAGTGCTCGGCCATCAGGCGGGCGAGTTCGGCGGAATCGCGGCGCGTCATGAAAGCGCCGCCGACCAGCACGACAGCAGGGCCTGAGCCGTGCTGCTCGAAGGCGATGGCCGTGCCGTCGGCAGAGAGCACCTTGTCCATGCGAAATCACTCCAAATGTCTGCGCGGTACGGAGAGTTGGGAGCTCCGGGCTTTCGGAACTGGACGGTACAGTACTCATGCGAGTACTGGTCAGTCCAGTACTCTTCTGTGAGAAGGTGAGACGGATGGAAGAAGGAGTCGATGATGGACAGCCGTTCAGCGCGAAAGCACGACGCGATTCGGGAGGCCGCGACCAGCGTTTTCCTGGACAAGGGGTACTCGGGAACGAGCATGGACGACATCGCGAAGCTGGCCGCAGTGTCCAAACAGACCGTCTACAAGCACTTCTCCGACAAGGAGAAGCTCTTCGCCGAGATCGTGCTGGCCACCACCGACCGGCTCGACACCACGATCGACCTGCTGGCCGACCTCCCGACCGACGCCTCCAACCTGGAAGAGAACCTGACCCGGCTCGCTCGCCAGTTCCTGACCACCCTCACCCACCCCGAGGTCATCCAGCTGCGGCGTCTGATCATCGCCAACGCCGACGTCTTTCCCGACCTGGGAACCGAGTGGTACGAGCGAGGCTTCGAACGAGGGCTCGCCACGCTGGCGGCGACCTTCCAGCGCCTGGCCGACCAGGGGCTGCTCCGGATCGACGACGCTCTCCTGGCCGCGAACCACTTCTCCGGCCTGTTGCTGTGGATTCCGGTGAACAAGGCCATGTTCACCGGCGCCACCCAGCACACCGAGGCCGACCTGGACCGCTACGCCGCCGCCGGCGCCCGCGTCTTCCTCGCCGCCTACAGCTGACCCGAGCAGACGGTCGCCTTCCGCACGGCACACATGCGCTCCGAAGCCGCCCCGCGCCCGGCAGTGGACCCGGCACGGGCAACAACTGCTGTCACCCCGCACGATCGGATCTCCCTTGGGTGGCACCCTTGCCCTCGCCGTCGTTCCGGACGCCCGACAATGGCCTGCTCGCCGACAGGGCGCGGGACCCGATCGTCGCGACGGACGAGCAGTACGGCCCCTCGACACCGCCCTGTGCCCGGCGTTCGTCGCGGCAACGGCCCATGACTCCCAGAAACGGCTGAGAAAAGACTGATGACGTACGAAGAACTGGTCCGTGCCTGGAGCGAGACGGGACAGGACGACTACGGTCCCTACGAGGTCCAGGACCGGATCGTCCTGGAGTGCGCGCAGGCACTTTCGGACGATCCCGGCGGAGAGAACGCCTATCAGCGGGTGTTCGGGCTTGTGCTGATGCTTCCGTACGCCGAACTGGCCGGCGGGGACGTGCCGGACGTGGTGGCCGATGCGGCGCGGGCCGTGCGCCGGGAACGTGCGGGGCGGAGCTGCGATCATGCGGAGCACCCCGTCGATGAGCAGTGGGAGGACCTCGTCGACATACTCCCGGACGTGCTGCAGATGCTGGCCGACGACAGCGTCGAGTGGTGGGAGAACTATCCGCAGGAACAGTGGCTCTGCCCGCGCACCCTCGATGGGTTCGCTGCCATGATCCTGGAGGCGCTCGAACCCGGATCGGCTCCCGACGCCCCGCCCCTGCTGCCGTTCGCCGATCAGCGGCTCCTCGACTCGCTCACGGCCGTCCTGGAGGGCTACCCGCAGCCCGGTACGGACGTGGGTCAGGAAGTCGCCGATGTGGGGAAGGCGTTGAGGGGCGCCGAGGGGGAGGACCGGGCGGGTCACGTGATCACGGCCGCAGCGCTGACCTGGTGGGCCGGGGCCGCCAACAGCTCCGACGCGGCGTACGACGCCTTGGTGCAAGGTTTCGAGGCGGTGCTCGCGGGGCCCACGGACCCCGTGTGCACCCACGACGAGCACCCGGCCCTGCCCCGTTGGGCGACCGCCGCCGTCTGTGTGGGGATTCACCTCAGCAGCGCCGCCGGACGCGGAGTCTACGAGCGGCACGGGCCGCCGCTGAAGAACCCACCGCCGCTGGAGCCGCTGCTGTGCCCGGCGTTCACGGCTTCGGTCGCCCGGGACTCCTTGGTCCGGCTGCGCGCGATGCGGGCCGACCCGGAGCCGGGAGGGACGGACGAAGGGCGGCCCTGACCCGGGGCAGCGAGACGGGCGTCGGGCAACTGTTCTTCGGCCACAGTGGTTCTCTTCCGCGCCCGGGGTCAGGGTTGGCGTTCGTCTTTCGTGTCCGCAGCGTTCCGTACCGATGGCGTTCCAGCTCTCGGAGAGCGGGCGAGTCCGGGCATGCGTGCGGCAAGAGGGGCGCCGAGCGCGGCAACGCCGGCCAGGACCATGAGCGCGGGGCCCGTGCCGAAGGGCATCAGCGTGGTCGCGGCCGCGACTCCCAGCGCCGGGCCGATGTTCATCGCGGTCTGCTGGAGACCACCCGCCACCCCGGCCGACTCCGCCGGCGCAAGCCGTACGACGACGGCGGTCGCGGTGACCATCAGCGCGCCGAAACCGGCTCCCAACAGCAAGAACCCACCGCCGATCAGCACCGTCGACGACCCGGGGCCGAGCCGGGACAGCGCCAGCACTCCGGTGGTGAGCAGCACCGTCCCCAGGAGGGCGGTGGGACGGGCACCCCATCGGCGCAGCAGTACGGCCGACATTGGAGCCCCGAGCACCATCATCACGCCGCCGGGCAGCGCGACGAGGCTGGTGCGCAGCGGGTCCATGCCGATCACGTCCTGGAGAACGAAGCTGCACACGAACAGTGTGCCGAGCATCGCCGCCGACGCGGCCGCCAGCGCCCCGAGCGCCGCACTCACGTGCACCGAACCCAGCAAGGCCGACGGCAACAGCGGTTCACGGGTCCGCCGTTCATGCTGGACGAGGGCACCGGCCGAAACGGCCGCGATCAGCAAGCTTACCGTCCCGGTCGCCGTCCAGCCGTGCTCCGGCACCTCGACCAGCGTGTGCACGAAAGCCGCCAGGGCGACGGCGAGCAGTGCGGCGCCGGGCAGATCGAGCTCGGGGCCGGGCCCCTGCCTCGTCCGCTCCGTCTCCGGCGGACGCACCGCCAGGGCCAGGAGACCCATGACCAGCGCCGGTACGACGTTGAGGAAGAACACCGCCCGCCAGCCCAGCTGGGCGACGAGCACACCGCCGACCAGCGGACCTGTCGCGGCCGCGATCCCGATGGCGCTGGTCCGCAGCGCGATCGGCATCCCCAGCCGGTCGGGCGGATACGCAGCCCTCAACATCCCGAGGGTGGCGGGCTGCAACAGTGCGCCGAAGACGCCCTGGGCGACTCGCAGCCCGATCACCCACCCCACGCTGGGTGCGAACCCGATCCCCGCCGAGGCCGCGCCGAACCCCCACACCCCCCAGGCGAAGACTCGTCGATGCCCGAACCGGTCGCCGATTCGCCCCGCGAACACCAACAGCCCCGCCACCGCGATCAGATACCCGGTACTGGTCCACTGGACCTCGGTGAGGGACGCGTCGAGATCGCGCCGCAGTGAGGGCTGGGCGATCGTCAGCACGGTCCCGTCGAGGGCAACGATCACGGCACCGAGCACGCTGTTGGCGAGCGTGAGGCGGCGGTGAGGCACGGGCACCGCCCCACCTCGGTCCACGCCGGCTTCCGTCGTGGACGCCGTCATCGCCCCTCGCTGCCGAGATGTGCTTCCAGTGCGGTCTTCAGCAGGGGGGCCATGTCTTCCATGCCTGTGGTGAGTTGAAGGCTGCCCCACGTCCACAGCTGGGCGATGCCATACAGATTCGCCAACAGGGCGCCCGCGACGAGGGGGGCGTCGGCGTCGGGCCGGGCCCGCCCCACGAGGTCCACCAGCAGGGAGAAGATCGGCAGACTGGCGTCCCGCAAACCCAGTGTGTCGCTCCGCAGCAGATCATGGCGGAACATCAACTCGTGCATGCCCCGGTGCTTGAGCGCAAAGTCGAGATAGACACGCCCCAGCGTGGCGATCTGTTCGCGCGCGCTCGCCGTGCCGTCCCCGAGCGCCGCCGTCCCCCGGCCTGCCAACTCCTCGAACCCACGGCGTGCGATGGCCGACAACAGTTCCAGATGCGTCGGGAAGTAGCGGCGCGGTGCTCCGTGCGACACGCCGACCCGTCGCGCGATCTCCCGCAGGGAGAGCGCCTGCACGCCCTCCGTCGTCACCAACTCGACCCCTACGTCGACCAGCCGAGACCGCAACCCCGAGTTCGGCTCACTCATAGACACTGTCTACCAGGGCGGGTAGACAGTGTCTACCCCGGGTGTGGTCGGCCCGTGGCCCAAGACGCAGAACTGCCGTAGTGAGGTCGTCGCTGTACGACAACAGGGCCGCCCGAGGAATCGGCGCATCAGGCCACACGGGGTCCTGGTCTGGGAGCGGGCCCCGTATGGCGTTGGCGTAGGGAAAGCAGTATCAGCAGAGCGAACGCTGCGAACGCGGTAGTTGTGCGGGCATAGTTGAAGGCTTCCCAGCGGTCCAGGATCGCTGCGTGGTCGAGCGGTGGGGAGGTGGCGGCCCACTCCTTGATCCGCCCGTTGATGGGGACGTTCCCGAGTCGGGTGATCAGGAAGGACGCCAGCGCGAGCACCCCCGCCCCGGCGGCCAGCCGTCGTGCGCTGCCGCGGGTCATGACGGCGAGGGCCGCGGAGCTGAGTGCCGACAGCCCCATGGCGCCCTGCATGGTGATGCCGTTCATCTCCATCAGCTGGGCGTGGAAGGACAGCCTCATCTCGAGTGGCACGGCCTCGAAGGTCGGGACGAGGTTGGCTGCTCCGTAGCCGAACGCGCCGGCGAGGATGCCAGTGGACAACAGGGCGAGCCCCTGGACGATTCGTACGCGCATGTGGCTACCTCTGCGGCTCGGGTTGGGCGGGATCGACTGTTCGCGTCAGCTGCTCGGCTCGTCTCAGCAGGCCGTCCGGGGTGAACTCCGCGAACATGTGCACCCGCGTGGAGACTGGTCCGCCCTTGCGCAGGCGGGCGTGGATCGTGAAGCGCGCCGCGATCCGGCCGCGGTCGGCGAGTGCCTCGTGCACCTCGAAGCGGAACGCGGTCAGGTTCCTGCGTAAGGGGCGGAGGTGGGCCACGAGTCGGTTCCAGTCGAGCCGTACACCGTCGGAGACCTGGACGACGTCCCGGGTGTAGTACCGGGCCATCAAGTCGGCGGCCTCCTCCGAGCCGTGGACGGCGGCCTCCGTGAAGGTGGTGAAGAAGTCGGCGACGAACTGCTCGGGCGGTTTTGCGTCCAGGAATCTCATGAGGCTCCAGTCGGACGGGCGGGGGTCGGCGCCCCGCTACGATTGCTTACACGTCTGTAAGATATGTAGGACCGGAAAGTCTGACAAGGGTGTAAGAGTTGGCTGCTTCTGAAAGCTCGCCGGGCCCTGCACGCGTTCGGCCCCGGCGTGCTGACGCCGAACGCAGCCGGGTCGCGGTGCTGGATGCCGCGGTCCGGCTGCTCGCGCAGCGGCACGATGCCGGCATGGCCGCCATCGCCGCCGCGGCCGGGGTGACGCGCCAGACTGTCTACGCGCACTTCGGCACCCGCGACGCCCTGCTGGAGGCCGTGGCCGACCGGATCACGGAAGAGGCTCTCGCCGCGATGGACGAGGCGGAAGCGAACGAGCGATCTGCCCTCGACGCGCTGCTGCGGCTGCAGGACATCGGCTGGCGACTGTTCGAGCAGCACCCGGTGCTGCTCCACCTCGGCAACGCACCCCTCAGTCGCGAAGCCGACCGGGCCCGGCACGAACCCGTCGCGGCCCGGCTGACACGATTGATCGAAAGCGGGCAGGCGGCAGGCGAGTTCGACGATGCTTTGCCCTCTGCCTGGCTGGTGGCCGCGATCACGGCCCTGGGCCACGCCGCAGGAGGCGAAGTCGGGGCCGGCCGCATGACAGTGGCGGAGGCGGCAACGAGCCTGCGCACCGCCACGCTCGCCGTCCTGGGAGTGCAGCCGCGGGGCACTCGCAGCCCCTAGGAATTCCGTACGCATGGACGGCCGCCGGCGCGGAGCCGCCTCGGCGGCTTCTGAGCGATGCCGTTCTCGGCTGCGGGCAAGTCGAGGCGAGAACCTGCTCGCACATCTGCCGCTGCACGGTGGGCAGCTGCTCCCGGGTGACGGGTATGCACGACGTGCAGCCGATCCCGGATCTGCGCTTCGCGGGACGGGTGCGTAAAACCACCCGGGCCGCAGGGCGGTGCCGACGTGCCGCCGTAACCCAACATCTCTAGCTGTACCGGGAGTTGGCCGACTCCCCACCCCGCGGCCTGGAACAAGTGCCGTCATGTCGTGCCGCGCAAAGGGTGGTTCGTTGTAGCTGTTCCTGTTAGCCTCCCGGTCCCCACCGATCATACATTCACTCAGGATGTGTATGAATGGAGGAAAGATGCGGGGAAAGAAGGCCGTGGTGCTCGGCGGCAGCGTGGCGGGGCTGTGCGCCGCGGGAGTGCTCGCGAGGCATTTCGACGAGGTGATCGTTCTGGAGCGGGACCAGCTCCCGCCGGACGCGGAGCACCGGCGCGGCGTGCCGCAGAGCAAGCACCCGCACTTCCTCCTCAACTCCGGGCGCCGCGCGATCGGTGAGATCTTCCCCGGGTTCGAGGAGGCCCTGATCGCCGCCGGTGGGATGCACCTGATGCCGTCGATGGACGCGGCCTACTGCGAGAACGACGGCTGGGCCCCGCGCAGGTCCGGCTCGATGACGATGGTCTACAGCTCCCGCGTGCTCATCGAGCGGGTACTGCGCGACAAGGTCCGCGAGCTTCCGGCCGTCGAGATCCGCGAAGGCGTGACCGTCACCGGGCTCCGGACCAGCGGGGGCGGCACGGAGCGAGGGCGCGTCGGGGGAGTCGAGTACCGGGCGGGCGACGACTCGGGCCACCTGGCCGCCGATGTGGTCGTCGACGCGTTGGGGCGCGGGTCCTCCGTCGCCGACTGGCTGATCAAGGCGGGCTGGCCGGCGCCGCCGGAGAAGACCCTCGACGCCAAGGTCACCTACACCTCGCGGTGGTACGACCTGCCGCCCGCCGGGCGGCGTCCGGAGTCGTGGTGGTGGAAGCACCTGGTCATCACTCCGACCCAGGACACCGGTGACCATCCCGAGGAGCACGACTTCCTCAGCAACTTCTTCCCGATCGAGGGCGACCGCGCCATCGTGTGCATGGGGGCGTGGGGCATCAGGATGCCGCGCGAGGTCGACACCTTCGAGAAGGCCGTCGACCGCGTGCGGGCCACGGCCTTCGGACAGGCGACGCGTGCCTGCACTCCCACCTCCGAAGTGCACCTGACCCGTGCGACCGGCAACAAGTGGCGCCGCTACGACCTGCTCGACCGGCCCCCGCTCGGACTGGTGTCCATCGGAGACTCGATCTGCGCGTTCAACCCGTTCTACGCCCAGGGAATGAGCTCGGCGGCCCGCTCCGCACTCATCCTCGCCGAACTGCTGCACGGCCGCTCCGCCCTCGACCGCGGTTTCTTCCGTGAGTTCCTCACCCGGCAGAAGAAGTCACTCGACGTGCCCTGGATGCTCGCCATGGCCCGTGACCAGGCCTATGACTTCGCGGCCGGCAGCGAGGTCGCCGCTCCGTGGCGCCGCAGGCTGGCCGCGCGCCTCAGCTGGCCGGTGTTCAACGCCATCAACGCCACCAGCCGCGAGGACGCACACGTGGAGCGGACGTTCGCCCAGGTCTTCAACCTCGACAAGTCGCTCAGGGACATGGCCACCGATCCGCGGTTCTGGTTCGGCATCGCGCGTTACGAGGTGCGCCGGCGGCTCGGACGCACGGTCGTGCCCGGCGGGTTCGACGATCAACAGGACCCGCCCGGAACCGACTTCACCGACCGCACCGCCCTTGGCCGGGCCGGTACATCACCGTCCGCCGAGACCGACCTCGTGCACGACTGACCCGGGGAGAACGTAATGGCCCATTCGTGCGATCCAGCGGCCGAGCGCCTCGCGGAAGGGCTCGGCTTCTCCTGCCACGACGCCCATCCCGTCGTGGACTTCCGCAGCCCGTTCGGTCTCGAGAACGGCACCATGCCGTTCCTCGAACTGCTCGTCATCGGCGGCGCGGTGTTCGCCCTCGTCCATGCGTGGCGGCGATGGCGGCGCGACGGCGACCCGGTCAACATCTCGCTGTGGTTCGCCTCGGTCGTCTACCTGGCGGTGATCGAGCCGCCGCTCTACTTCCCCGGCTGGTTCGGCCTGGAGGAACACGTCGGTCTCATCTTCTCCCACAACGTGTTCACCGTGCAGTTCATGTACGACCGGCTGCCGCTCTACATCGTGGCGTTCTACCCGGCGCTGTCGCAGCTCGCCTACGAGGTGGTCCGCGCCCTCGACGTCTTCGCGCGGCGCGGGCTCTTGGCCGGTTCGCTGGCGGTCGCGTTCGTCTGCCAGGCGTTCTACGAGATCTTCGACCAGCTCGGTCCGCAGCTGAAGTGGTGGGCCTGGAACCCGGACAACGAAATGATCAACGAGCCGGCGCTCGCCTCGGTCCCGATGAACAGCATGTTCCTGTTCGCCTCGGTGTCCTTCGGCGGGATGACCTACCTCGTCGTCCGGCTGGTTGGCGCGCGGGACGGGCGGGGGACGCTGAACGGCCGTCAGGTCAGCCTGCGCGCCGTCGCCGCCGGCGCCCTGACACCGTTGGCTATGGCGATCGCAGGCGTGCCCAGCAACGCCTTCCGCGGCGGCGACCAGGTCGGGATCCAGCGGTTGATCCTCGGCGCCGAGCTCACCCTGGTCTGGATCGTCGGCCTCTGCCTGCTCGCGGACGCCTGGCGCGCGCGGCGAACCGATCGGGCCCCGGTGGCGTCGCCATTGTTCGTGCGGACCTACCCGGCGCTCTACCTGGGCGTGCACTGCGTCCTGTGGCTGCTCGCGTTGCCGGCCTACTTCTCGGCGGCCGACGGCACCACCGGGCAGGGCACGCCGATCGGCAGCCTGTGGTACACCGCGCTGTGCGCCGTCGCAGCGTCCGTGCTCATCGTGGCGGCGCTCCGCGCGACCACGTCCGAACGGGCCGGGGAGCCTGTGGGATCCTGACACCATGGGGCACCACGGCTGGGGAGGCCGACCTCCCGCATCGGAGGCGGAGGCACGGCAGCGCATCATCGACGCGACCGCCCGCTGCATCGACCGGCACGGTGTCACCAAGACGACACTGTCCGACGTCGCCGCCGAAATCGGCGTCACCCGCCAGACCGTCTACCGTCACTTCGGCCGCCTCAACGACATCATCGCCGCGGTGGCGGCCCAGGGCGCCGAGGCGTTCGTCGACCGGATGATCACTCACCTGCAAGGGACCACCGACCCGGCCGAAGCCGTGGTCGAAGCCGTGGTCTTCTGCGTACGGACCATCCCCACCGAGCCGCGCCTGAGCCTGCTGCTGCAACTCGGAGACACCACCACCTTCGGCCGCGGCGCCACCACCCGGGACACCATCGCCTACGGCGCCAAGATGTTGCAGCGTTTCCCTGTCGACTGGGCCACCGCCGGCATCGGTGCGGAGGACCTCGACGGCCTCGCCGAGATCATCATGCGACTCCTCACATCGCTGCTCCAGCATCCGAGCAAGCCCCCTCGGGACGAAGCCGGCCTCCGCACCTTCCTCGACCGCTGGCTGGCCCCGGCACTGTCCCGGCCGGCAGTGGCCGCGCATCCGCGGTCCTGAGGCTGCCGTTCGTGCCGATCGCGCAGTTCGCCGCCACCGTGGCGGCGAACCGGGACCTCCAGCCATGCCCTGTGGCAGGTCAGGCGCGGGTCCAGCGCTGGTTGCTGCCGTTCGAGCAGGAGTAGAGCTGGATCAAGGTGCCGTTGGCGGTGCCGTTGGCGGCGGCGTCGAGGCAGAGGTTGGACTGCACGCCGACGATGGATCCGTCGGAGTTGAGGCGCCACTTCTGGTTGTCGCCGCCCCAGCAGCTGTAGATCTGCACCTTGGTGCCGTTGCCGGTGCCGGCGGCGTCCAGGCACTTGTTGCCATAGACCCTGAGCTCGCCCGCGGCGGTGTGGGTCCACTGCTGGTTGGTGCGGTTGTTGCAGTCCCACAACTGGACCTGGGTGCCGTCGGTGGTACTGGCGCCGGGCACGTCCAGGCAGCGGCCTGAACCGACGCCCTTGATCTGCCCGGAACCGGGCGTGGGAGGCGGAGTGGGCGTGGGAGAGCCGGCGTTGAGTGCGTTGAGGACGGAGGTGTAGGCGGGCTTCTTGCTGCCGTCGCCGTTGAACAGCAGCGGCGAGTGCTCCGGTCGCCACGAGTCGCTGTCGCGTACACCCCAGACGGTGATGCCGAGGCAGCGCGGGACGGCCAGGCAGTCGTTGGTCACGCTGGCGTACGTCGATGCCGATGCGCCCTGGATGTCGAGTTCGGTGACGGCCACATCGACGCCGAGTGCGGCGAAGCTCTGCAGGGTGGTGCGGAAGTTGCTGTTGTAGGGGCTGTCGCTGTTGAAGTGCGCCTGGAAGCCGACGCAGTCGATCGGCACGCCGCGCTGCTTGAAGTCTCGGACCATGGCGTACATGGCCTGTGTTTTCGCCCACGTCCAGTTCTCGACGTTGTAGTCGTTGTAGCAGAGCTTGGCGGCCGGGTCGGCGGCGCGCGCGGTACGGAAGGCGACCTCGATCCAGTCGTTGCCGGAGCGCTGCAGGTTGGAGTCGCGCCGGGCTCCCGAGGTGCCGTCGGCGAAGGCCTCGTTCACGACGTCCCACTGGGCGATCTTGCCCTTGTAGTGGCCCATCACGCCGTTGATGTGGTTGGTCATGGCCTGGCGCAGCGCGCTGCCGCTGAGGTTCTGCATCCAGCCGGGCTGCTGGGAGTGCCAGGCCAGGGTGTGGCCGCGCACCTGCTTGCCGTTCTGCACCGCCCAGTTGTAGACGCGGTCACCCGCGGTGAAGTTGAACTGGCCCTGCTGGGGTTCGGTGGCGTCGATCTTCATTTCGTTCTCGGCCGTCACCGAGTTGAACTCGCGGCTCGCGATCGTCGTGTACGCCGAGTCGCCCAGCCGGCCGGAGGTGATCGCGGTCCCGAAGTAGCGGCCGCTCTGGGCCGCCGCGCTGCCGAGCGTGCTTTCGGCTGCGTGTGAGGCCGGCGGCGCCACCAGCACGGCGGCCGAACCGAGGGCGCCGACGACCAGGGCCGTACACAGGCCGCCGATCTTTCGGCGGACGGTCTTGGGGGGAATGGCGTTTAAGCGCATGACTGAGCCTCCAGGACACACATCACGGAAAGTGGGACGCGGCAGAATGAATCCGCGTCAGGGGCGCCCGCGTCCATTGACGAAAGGCGCTCACACCAGGGCGTAACAATCCAGTGCCAGGCAACCGGCAAAGCGGCGCCGGGACAGGCGGGGGCCCCGCCTCGGAATTCAGTGTGGGAAGCTTGGCCGAAGCATGTCAATAGTTTCGAAGGCTTTCGAGAATGTCCCCCTCAAGGGCGGCCAAGTAGCGGCTGGATGCTGCGGAAGGGGGCATCGAAAGACTTTCGACGGCGATGGCGGGGATCCGGGCCGGGCAGGCATGTCAGCACCAACAAGTGTGCGCCACATTCGATCGGCGGATTCCGAGGAGAGAAACCCGGGAGAAAACCCGCCATGAACCAGCATTCTCGCCCAGCATTTCAGCGACGCCGAATTCCGGCGCTCTGGAAAGGACGCCCCGTCGGAGCCGGATCGTGGCTTCACGGGCAATCCGTACACGGCCCGCTCCGACGCTGGTGTCCGGGCGGTTACCGCCGGCTTGGGTACGTGATGTCGAACCTCGTGAAGTGGGCCAGGTTGGTGGAGGGGCGGCCGTTGGAAGTGGCGTACAGGCCGAGTTGGACGCTGGTGAACAACGGCTTGAGGAAGGTGGCTTCGACAGTGGCCAGGTCCTGCCAGGCGCCGTCGGGTGCCGCGTGGCTGAAGGTGTGGGTGAAGCCGCGGATGCGGACCCCCAGGCGAACTGGGCCCGGTGGGACGGAAATACGGGCCAGGACCTCGGGCCCGTGGTGGAGGCTGAGTCCTTCCGTGGTGCGAAGGAAGAGGAGGTGGGTGTCGTCGTCGACGACTACGGCGAGGCCTGCCTGTTCGCCCGGTGCGGCGGGGACGAAGTGCAGTGCGGTGGAGACGTCGCAGTCGGGCTGTTCCTGGGGGCGGGCCAGGAGGGACGGAGTGGTGCGTTCGCCGAGGCGTTCTGGGCGGAGCTGGAGGCGTAGCCCGTCGCCGGTGGTCCAGAACCGCGCGGGTGGGGTCCGCAGGGTGCTCCAGTCGGGGGAGAGGCCGGCGAAGTCGTCGTGAAGGGGACGGCGAAGGTGGTTGTGGGCGACGGGGGAGAAGACCGGCCAGCCGTCGTTCCAGGTGACCCGGCTGAGGAAGGTCTCACGGCCGAGGGCGGAGCCGGGGCGGACGCCCAGGAGGACGGCCCGCCAGTCGCCGTACGGGGTCTGGACGAGGTCGGCGTGCCCGGTGCAGGTGACCGGGCCCTCGGCCGGTGGAAGCACCGGGTTGAGGGGGGCGCCCTTGTAGGGGCCGGTCACGCTGTCGGCGCGCGCTGCCACCACGGTGTGGTCCACATCGGTGCCACCCTCGGCGGTGAGCAGCAGATACGTGCCGTCGATCTTATAGAGGTGTGGGGCTTCCGACCATCGGGCGCCCGGACGGCTTCCCGACCACAGGACGTGCTCGGGTCCCGTGAGCCGTCGTTCGCGGGGAAGGTATTCGCGCATCCAGATCTCGGTGCGGCCGGCGGCCTCGTCCACTACGCGGGCGGCGGTGAACCAGGCCCGGCCGTCGCTGTCTTGCGGCCCGTCGTCGAAGAACAGCGACGGGTCGAAGCCCTCGCCGTCCAGCCAGTGCGGCTCCGACCATGGTCCCGCCGGGTCGGTCGCCGTGACGACGAAATGGCCGGGGCCGTCCATCAGCGTGCAGACGAGATGGAAGACCCCGTCATGGTGCCGGATCGTCGGTGCGAACAGGCCGCGTGAGGGCTCGCACCCGTCGAGGTCGAGCTGGGACGGCCGGTCGAGCGCGGAGCCGAGACGCCGCCAGTTCACCAGGTCGCGGCTGTGGAACACGGGAAGGCCCGGGAACCATTCGAAGCTGGACGTCACCAGGTAGTAGTCCGCTCCGACCCGGCAGACGGACGGGTCGGGCCGGAACCCGGGCAGCACGGGATCACCGAACGACGCGGTCATGGAACCGGGACGATCTCGACCGGCACGGACAGCACCCGGTCGGCCCCCGGGTGACGTACGGGGCCGTGCAGAGTGAAGGAGCCTTGGAGCGGCAGGTCGCCGCTGGACCTTCCGACGGCCACGCGGATCTCTCCGGGTTCCACTCTTCTGCGCAGGTCGACGCCGGTGAAAGAGGTCCGGTCGGCATGGACGGAGAAGGTGATCCGGGCGGCCGCGCCCGGCCGCAGCTCGATTCTGCAGAATCCGGCGAGCCACCGCTGCGGCCGGACGACGGACGCCTCGGGATCCGAGAGGTACAGCTGGACCACCTCGGTCCCGGCCACCTCGCCGACGTTGCGTACGGTGACCGCGACGCGGACGGCTCCGTCCGTCGCGGCGACGGGATCCACCGAGAGCTCCGAGCACGTGAAGCTGGTCCAGCTCAGCCCGTGTCCGAAAGGGAACAGCGGGGTCGGGTCGACCGAGCTCCAGTCGGTGTGCCCGCCGAGCCTGGAGTGCAGATAGGTGCCGGGCTGCCCGCCGACCTGGCGGGGGATGGAGACGGGCAGCCGCCCGGACGGTTCCGCGGCGCCGCTGATGATCCGGGCGAGCGCCGTCCCGCCCTCCTCGCCGGGGAAGAAGGCCTGCACCACGGCGGATGCGCGCTCGGCCAGCGCGCCGAGCGCGTACGGCCGTCCGGAGACGAGGACGAGGACGGTCGGCACCCCGGAGTCCAGGACGGCGGAGGCGAGCGCGGCCTGGTCGCCGGGCAGGTCGAGGGTTTCGGCGTCGCAGCCCTCTCCGGAGGTGCCCCGGCCGAACATGCCGGCCCGGTCCCCGAGCACCACTACGTTCACGTCCGGGTCGTCCGCCGTGACCGTGAACCCGGCAGCGGTGAGCGCCTCGCCGAGCGTCGGGATCTCAAGACCGAGGTCGCCGGGCAGCGCGACGTGATTGGGGAAGGAGTAGCAGCCGAGGAAGGACTGCGGGTCGTCGGCGTACGGCCCGCTGACCGCGACCCGGCACGGCCGCAGCGGCAGGGTGCCGTCGTTGGCGAGCAGTACGGTCGACCGTTCGGCCAGGAGCCTGGCCAGTGCCCGGTTCTCCGGCGGGTCGAGTTCGACCGGCTCGGGCTTGACGGGTTCCCAGGAGGGGTCGAGCAGGCCGAGTTCGGCCTTCTGCAGCAGCACCCGTTCCGCGGCCCGGTCGATGAGCGCCTCGGGTACGTTCCCCGACCGCACGAGTTCCGTCAGCGGCTCGCCGTAGCAGCGGGCCGTGGGCAGTTCGACGTCGATTCCGGCGCTCAGGGCCAGCGCCCCGGCCGCTCCGCGCGATCCGGTGACGCCGTGCCGGGTCTCCAGGAAGGAGACGGCGTAGTAGTCGGCGACGACCACACCGCTGAAACCGAGCTCGCCCCTGAGGAGGTCGGTCAGCAGCCGTTCGTCGGCGGCCACCGGGACGCCGTCCACGTCGGTGTAGCTGTTCATCACCGACCGGGCGCCTCCCTCTCTCAGCGCCCGTACGAAGGGCTCGACCAGCACGTCGGCGAACTCGCGCGGTCCCGAGGCGACGGGGGCCATGTTCCGGCCGCCGCGCGAGGCCGAGTAGCCGGCGAAGTGCTTGAGCGTCGCCACGATCCCGGCGCCCTGCAAGCCCTGCACATAGGCGGTGCCGATCGCTCCGACGAGATAGGGATCCTCGCCGATGCACTCCTCGGTCCTGCCCCACCGGTAGTCGCGGACCACGTCGAGGACCGGAGCCAGTCCCTGGTGGACGCCGACCCGCCGCATGTCCGTGCCGATGGCGGCGGCCATCTGCCGCACGAGGCCGGGGTCGAAGGACGCACCCCAGGCGAGCGGTCCGGGAAAGACCGTGGCCCCGAACGTCATGAAGCCGGTCAGGCACTCCTCGTGGGCGACCGCCGGGATCCCGAACCGGCCTGATCCGGTCACCTGCCGCTGGAGCGAGGCGAGCCGTTCCATTCCGGTTTCCGCGGTGATCGGCGCGGTTCCGTACACCCGGGTGAGCTGGCCGAGCCCCTGGGCGACGATGTCGTCGAGGCCGGGCGCGGACTCGCCGGAATCGTCCTCCATCGGCGCGACGGGCGCTCCCGGATCCGAGGGCAGCGCCCAGAAGGAGGCGAGTTGGCCCGCCTTCTCCTCCAGCGTCATCCGTGTCATCAGATCGGCGACTCGCACGGACGCGGGCAGGAGGGGGTCACGCCAGGGCTCGGTCAAGGGATTCTCCTAGCTA
This sequence comes from Streptomyces sp. NPDC054887, assembly GCF_053610585.1. NCBI lineage: Bacteria > Bacillati > Actinomycetota > Actinomycetes > Kitasatosporales > Streptomycetaceae > Streptomyces > Streptomyces sp. NPDC054887. Next base: position 153,904 of record NZ_JBSGYQ010000004.1, read on the forward strand.
CGAGGCGGGGCGGTGGAGAGCCGGACCTTGAGCTCGGTCGAGAGCTCCATCCGGGGGCTGACCAGGGGCTGGTCCTCCAGAAGCTGGAACAGTGTGCGGGCGGCGAGCCGGCCCATCTCCTCCAGCGGCTGACGCACCGTCGTCAGCGGGGGTGACAGCCAGTCGCACATCGGCAGGTCGTCGAAGCCGACCACGCTGAGGTCCCGGGGGATGCTCAACCCGGCCTGCCGGGCGGCTTCGTAGACGCCCATCGCCTGCTGGTCGCTGCCGGCGAAGACGGCGGTCGGTGGCTCGGGGAGGGCGAGCAGTTCCCGGGCGCGCCGGAACCCGCCCTCGTGCTGGAAGTCGCCGAACCGGACCAGGTCGCGGTCCACCTCGATCCCGGCCCGCTCCAGCGCGGCCCGGTACCCGTCGATGCGGGCCTGGCTGCAGAGCATCTCCTTGCGCCCGCCGATCGCGGCGATCCGGCGGTGCCCCATCTCCAGCAGGTGCTCGGTGGCGGCGAGGCCGCCCGCCCAGTTGGTCGCGCCGATGCTCGGCACATCGTTGCCCGGCAGGTCGATCGGGTCGATGACGACCAGCGCCACCCCGGCCCGTTCGACCTGGGCGCGCTGCGCCTGGGTGACCGAGGCGGTGACGAGGATGACGCCGTCGCTGTGGTGCAGGACCGGCAGTGCGGCCCAGCTCGACGGCGTGGCCTCGCCGGGTGGGACGAGCGACACGACGGTGCCGACGCTCCGCCGGGCGCATTCGGCCTCGACGCCGCGCAGTATCTCCACCGCCCACGCGCTGTCCAGCCCCCCGATGATCAGGTCGACCAGGCCCGACCTGCGGGCCCTGCCCTGCCGGCCGGGCTGCAGGTAGTTGTGGGATCGCAGCAGGGTCTCGATCCGTTCGCGTGTCGAGGACGCGACATCGGAGCGGCCGTTGAGCACCTTGGACACGGTGGCCTGGGAGACCCCCGCCTCCGCGGCGATGACGGCCAGGGTCGGACGCGGTTCGCTCAACTTCTCTCCTCTGCGCGGGCGCGCTGTGGGCGGCGACAAGTACCGCAAACTTTTCGAAGAGTTTCCGGTCGGCGTGACCTGCTTGTCAAGCCGTAACAACCGCTGTTTTAAAGGAAATCGGTGACAAGTCTTGACCGGCAAGCCCCGCGTTCCTAGTTTGTGGCAGCATCGGAATTCGAGAGTGTTACGAAATATTTTCGAGCTCGAATCGGCATTCACCGACCCCGGAGGTCCCATGGCCAGCACCCCCCCGAGTCGACGACGCTTCCTGGCGCTCTCGGGCCTGACCGCACTGTCCGTCTCGCTGACCGCGGCCTGCGGCGGTGACGGTTCCGGCGACAAGCCGGCGGCCGACGGCAAGGTGACCTTCGCGTGGTGGAACATCGCCACGACGGAACCCGGCAAGTCCCTCTTCCCGCAGATCTCCTCGGCGTTCACGGCCGCTCACCCGAACGTCAGGATCGAGACGACCTCGTTGGAGAACGAGGCGTTCAAGTCCAAGCTGACCGCCACCACCTCTTCCGGGAAGCTTCCCGACGTCTTCCAGACCTGGGGCGGCGGCGTGCTGCAGCAGCAGGTCGACGCGGGGCTGGTCGAGGACCTCACCGACGCGTTCGACTGGTCCTCCGACCTCACCCCGGTGTCGCTGCAGGCCTACCAGGTCGAGGGCCGTACCTACGCGGTGCCCTACGACATCGGCATGGTCGGCTTCTGGTACAACAAGAAGCTCTTCGCCAAGGCCGGTATCACCGCGCCGCCGAAAACATGGGCCGATCTCCTCGAAGACGTGAAGAAGCTCAAGGCGGCGGGCGTCACTCCTATCGCCCTCGCGGGCAAGGAGAAATGGCCGGGCCACTACTACTGGGCCTACCTCGCGATGCGCGTCGCGGGCCTCCCCGCGCTGCAGCGGGCCGCGACCACCAAGGACTTCACCGGCGCCGGCTTCGTCCAGGCCGGTACCCACCTCAAGGATCTGGTCGACCTCCAGCCGTTCCAGGCGGCCTTCCTCGGCGCCGGCTACGCCACCCCGGGCGGCCAGGCCGCGACCATGGGCAACGGCAAGGCCGCCATGGAGCTGATGGGGCAGTGGGGACCGTCGGTGCAGAAGGACGCGGGCGCCGACCTGGGAGCGGACCTCGGCTTCTTCCCCTTCCCGACGGTCGACGGCGGAGTGGGCCGGGCCACCGAGGTGTTCGGCGGCGGCGGCGGCTTCGCGCTGCGCAAGGGAGCCCCGAAGGAGGCCCTGGACTTCCTGAAGTTCCTCGTTCTGGAGAACCAGTCGAAACTGCTGGATTCCAACGGCTACCTGCCGGTGGTCAAGGGCGCGGAGCGCCGGCTCACCGACGCCAACAAGAAGGTGGTGGCCGCCAGCCTGGTCAAGGCGACCGGGTTCCAGCTCTTCCTCGACCAGGCCTACCCGCCGGCGGTCGGACAGGAGGTCAACGACAGTGTCGCCGACCTCATCGCGGGCAAGAAGACGCCCGAGCAGGTCACCCAGTCGATCACCGAGGCTGCGAAGGGTGCCTAGCCCCGTGGCCACCGCGGCCAAGGACCCGGCCAAGGACCCGGCCGAGGAGCGGACACAGGAGGCCGTACCCGCGCGCTCGCACGCCCCGGCCCGGTCGCTCCCGCGCGCGCTCGGCAGCTGGGCTTCGATCGCCTGGTTCCTCGTCCCGGCTCTGGTCCTCTTCCTCGTCTTCGTCCTCGCCCCGATCGTCGTCGCCGTCCGCACCAGCTTCTTCAAGTGGGGCGGAATCGGCCCGATGGACGACTTCGTCGGCCTGGAGAACTACGCCAAGCTGTTCGCCGATCAGGTCTTCCTCGGCGACATGGGGCGCGGCCTGTACCTGATCGTCCTGTCGATCACGGTGCAGTTGCCCTTCGCACTGTTCACCGCGGTCCTGCTCAACCAGAAGCTGCGCGGCCGGGCCGTCTACCGCATGCTGTTCTTCGCGCCGTACATCCTGTCCGAGGTGGTCACGGCGGTCCTCTTCACCATGATCTTCCTTCCCGGCGACGGCATGGCCGACCACCTCGCCGGCGCCCTGGGCCTGGAGGGACTGCAGGGCAAGTGGCTCGCCGAACCCTCGACGGTCATGCCGACCCTGTTCGTGGTCATGACCTGGAAGTACTTCGGCTTCCACATGATGCTCTTCCTCGCCGGGCTGCAGAGCATCCCGCGCGAAGTCCTCGACGCCGCCTCCATCGACGGCGCCGGCGCCTGGCAGCGGTTCCGGTACGTGACGCTGCCGCTGCTCGGCCCGACGGTCCGGATCAGCGTCTTCCTCTCGGTCATCGGGGCCATCCAGCTCTTCGACCTCGTCTGGGTCATGACCGCGGGCGGGCCCAACCACTCCTCCGAGACGATGGCGATCTCGATGTTCCAGTTCGGGTTCAAGCGCTACCAGGTCGGCTACGCCAGTGCGATCAGCGTGGTGCTGTTCATGATCAGTCTGGTTTTCTCGCTCTTCTACCAGCGTTACGTGCTCCGCCGTGACCTGAGCGGGGCCGTCACCACGGGAGGCGGCCGATGAACGCCCGCAAGACGGTACGCGGCCTGTCGACGCACGCCGTGGTACTGCTGATCGCCGCGTTCGTCGTCGTGCCGCTGATCTACGCGGTGATATCCGGGTTCAAGAGCACCGGCGAGCTGACGACCAATCCGTTTGGGCTGCCGGAGCGCTGGAAGACCGGCAACTACACCGGCATTCTCGGCGACGGAATGTTCTGGCGTCAGATCGCCAACAGCGCGGGCATCGCGATCGGTACGACATGCTGCACGGTGGCGGCCTCCGCGATGGCGGCGTTCGTACTGGCCCGCTACGCCTTCCGCGGCAGGGAGCTGTTCTACACGCTGTTCACGATCGGTCTGATGTTCCCGTTCGCGGTGGCCGTCCTGCCGCTGTTCCTGCTGCTGCGCAACTTCGACCTGCTCGACAACCCGCTCGGAGTGATCCTCCCGCAGGCCGCCTTCGGGCTCCCCATGACGATCATCATTCTGCGCGGCTTCTTCCGGACCATCCCGGCGGAGGTCGAGGAGGCGGCGGTCATGGACGGCTGCGGCAAGTTCCGCTTCTTCTGGAAGATCCTGCTGCCGATGGCGCGGCCGGCGCTCGGCACGGTCTCGGTGCTGGCGATCGTCGCGAGCTGGAACAACTTCTTCCTGCCGCTGCTGGTGTTCAACGACCCGAAGTGGCAGACGATCCCCGTCGGCGTCCAGCAGTTCCAGGGCCAGTACTCGACCGACTACGCGCTCGTCCTCGCGTACATCGTGCTCGCCATGGTCCCCGCCCTCGCCTTCTACGCCGTCGCCGAGCGCCAGCTGATCGGCGGCCTCACCGCCGGCGCCACCAAGGGCTGACCCGTCCCGCGTGCCCTCCACCCCCGAGGAGAGCTTGTGAAACGCCTGACCTCACTGACAGCCGTCCTGATGTTGGCACTGACATCGCAGGCCGCTGCCACCCCCGCGCGACCCGCCGCCGACCCCGCGCCACCCGTGATCGACTTCCACGCCGAACTCCAGCCCATCGACGGATTCGGCTTCTCGATGGCGTTCCAGCGGGCCGACCTGCTGCACGGCGCGCGCGGCCTCGGCCCGGCCAAGCAGCGAGAGGTGCTCGACCTGCTACTCAGCAAGGACAAGGGCGCGGGCCTGTCGATCCTGCGCCTGGGCATCGGGTCGTCGACCGACAGGGTCTACGACCACATGCCGACGATCCTGCCGGCCGATCCCGGCGGGCCGGACGCCACACCGAAGTACGTCTGGGACGGCTGGGACGGCGGCCAGGTCTGGCTCGCCAAAGAGGCCAAGGCCTACGGCGTCGAACGGTTCTTCGCAGACGCCTGGAGCGCCCCGGCCTTCATGAAGACCAACGGCAGCGAGAACGACGGCGGCGAGCTGCTGCCCGAATGGCGTCAGGCATACGCGAACTACCTCGTCCAGTACGCGAAGTTCTACCAGCGCGAAGGCATCAGGATCACCGACCTGGGATTCACCAACGAACCCGACTGGACGGCGACCTACGCCTCGATGCGGTTCACGCCGCGGCAGGCTGTCGACTTCCTCAAGGTCCTCGGGCCGACCGTCCGCGCATCCGGCATGAACACCGGCCTGGTCTGCTGCGACGCCGCGGGCTGGGACCGGCAGGTCGCCTACACCGAGGCCATCGAGGCCGACCCCGTGGCCGGCAAGGCCGTGCGGACCATCACCGGCCACCGCTACAGCGGTCCGACCGCGGTCCCGCAGCCGACCGGCAAGCGCGTATGGATGTCGGAATGGTCGCCGGACGGCACCACCTGGAACGAGAACTGGGACGACGGCAGCGGCTACGACGGATTCACCGTGGCGGCCGACATCCAGAACACCCTGACCGCCGGAAACGCCAACGCCTACGTCTACTGGACCGGCGCGTCCCTCGGCGCGACGCGAGGGCTCATCCAGCTCGCCAACCCCGGTGACGACTACCGGGTGTCCAAGCGGTACTGGGCGCTGGCCGCCTTCAGCCGGTTCATCCGCCCCGACGCCGTCCGCGTACCGGTCACGAACGCCGACCCGGCCCTGCGGATCACTGCCTTCCGCAACACCGACGGCAGCCGCGTGATCGAGGTCCTCAACACCGCGACCACCGATAGTTCCGCCGCGTTCGCTCTGCGCGGCGGGAAGGACCGGCACCCCGAGGGCTACGTCACCGACGAGACCCGCTCGATCACCCCGGCCGACATCGTCTCCACGCACGGCACGACGCTCACGGCGACGCTCGCCCCGCGAGCGCTCACCACGATCGTCCTCGACTGAACCCCCCAGCGCCCGAGGAGTCCGGCATGTCCATGCCCCGGAGTTTCGCCGCCCTTTCCGTCGTCGTCTGCCTGGCGACCGGCCTCGCCGCCGCGCCCGCGGCCGCCGAGCACCGTCCCAGGACGCTCGGCGAACTGGCCAAGAAGCACCACAAGTACTTCGGCTCCGCAACCGACAACCCCGAGTTCGGCGACGCCGCCTATCTGAAACTCCTCGGCAGCGAATTCGGGCAGACCACCCCCGGCAACGCCATGAAGTGGTACGCCACCGAGCCCGAGCGCGGCGTCTTCGATTTCACCGCCGCCGACGAGGTCGTGGCCTTCGCCAAGGCCCACCACCAGAAGGTCCGCGGCCACACCCTCGTGTGGCACAACCAGCTCCCCGCCTGGCTCACCGAGGGCACCTGGACCGCCGACGAGCTGCGCGCCATCCTCAAGAACCACATACAGACGGTCGTCCGCCACTACAAGGGCCAGGTGATCCACTGGGACGTCGTCAACGAGGCCTTCAACGAGGACGGAACCTACCGCGAGACGCTCTTCTACAAGACGCTCGGCCCCGGCTACATCGCCGACGCCCTGCGCTGGGCCCACCAGGCCGACCGGCACGCAAAGCTCTACCTCAACGACTACAACGTCGACGGGATCGGCCCCAAGAGCGACGCCTATTACACCCTGATCAAGCAGTTGAAAGCCGACGGCGTTCCGGTCGAGGGCTTCGGCATCCAGGGCCATCTGGCGCTCCAGTACGGCTTCCCCGCCGACGTCCGGCAGAACATGCAGCGCTTCGCCGACCTCGGCGTCGAGGTCGCCGTGACCGAACTCGACATCAGGATGAACCTCCCCGCGACCCCCGAGAAGCTCGCCACCCAGGCCACCTGGTACGCCGACTACGTCAAGGCCTGCCTGGCCGTCAGGAAGTGCGTCGGCATCACCATCTGGGACTACACGGACAAGTACTCCTGGATCCCCTCCGTCTTCCCCGGTGAGGGTGCGGCACTGCCCTACGACGAGAACCTGGCGCCCAAGCCCGCCTATCACTCGATCAGGAAGGTGCTGGGCGGATGATCAGGACGGCGATCGTCGGAACGGGCGGCATCGCGGGCATCTGCCACGTTCCCGCCCTCCGGGCCCAGGAGCACCGGGCCGTGATCGTGGCAGCCGTCGACGTGGACGCCGCGCGCGCCGGGGCGTTCGCGGCCGAGCACGGCATTCCCGCGGTCTACACCGACCTGCACACCATGCTCCAGGAACAGAGCCCTGACCTCGTGCACCTGTGCACGCCGCCGTTCCTGCACGCCGAACAGGCCGTCGCCTGCCTGAAGTCGGGGGCTTGGGTGTGGTGCGAGAAGCCGGTGGGGCTGTCGCTGGCCGAACTCGACCGGATCCATGCGGCCGAGGGGCCCGCCGTCGCGGGCGCGGTGTTCCAGCACAGGTACGGCACCGGGGCCCGGTACCTGCGCGACCGGATCGGGGCGGGGACGCTGGGCCGTCCCCTGGTCGCGCAGTGCGTGACCGCGTGGTACCGCGACGACGCCTACTACGGCGTGCCGTGGCGCGGCACATGGGAGAGCGAGGGCGGTGGTCCGACGCTGGGCCACGGCATCCACCAGATGGACCTGATGCTCGAGGTGCTCGGCGCATGGGCCGAGGTACGGGCGATGGCCGGCCGCCTGGAGCGCCACGTCCAGACCGAGGACGTGTCCGCGGCCCTGGTCCGGTTCGAGAACGGAGCCATCGCGACGGTCGTCAACAGCGTCCTTTCCCCACGCGAGGAAAGCTACCTGCGGTTCGATCTCACCGACGCCACGATCGAACTGCGCCACCTGTACGGCTACTCCAACGCGGACTGGACGTTCACCCCCGGGCCGTCCGGCGCGAAGTGGGAGCCGCCGGAGGACCTGCCCAGCTCGCACACCGCCCAGCTCGCGGCCTTCCTGGACGGCTACGACGCGGGCATACGGCTCGACCTCGGCAGACCCACCATGGAACTGGTCACCGCCCTGTACAAGGCCGCCATCACCGGCCTGCCGGTCCGGCGCGGGGAGATCGACGCGGCCGACCCCTTCTACGGCTCACTCAACGGAGGGCGCCCGGAGGTGTTCCGATGACGCTCGCACTCATCGAGAACGAGAGCTCTCTCATCGTCCGGACGCGCGGCGTCGACCTCTTCCAGTACGTGCACCGCCCCGTCATGGACCCCTTCGAGGCGCCGAAGCCCTACCTGCATCCGGTGCGCACGCTCGCCGGCGACGTGGTCACGGGGTACCGGCCGCACGACCACCGCTGGCACAAGGGCGTCCAGATGACGGCGTCGTGGGTGTCGGGGCAGAACTTCTGGGGCGGCGGCACCTACCTGCGCGACCAGGGCTACGTCGACCTGCCGAACCTCGGCACGATGCGCAGCCTCGCCGTATCCGCCACAACCGGCCACGGCCGCGCCGTCATCACCGAACATCTCGCCTGGCACACCATGGCGGGGGAGCACTGGATCGACGAGCACCGCACGCTGACCGCCCGCGACGTCGAGGCCGACTCCTGGACCCTGGACGTCACCGTCGCGCTGACCAACGTCCACGACACCGAGCTGACGTTCGGCAGCCCCGGCACACAGGGCAGGGAGCACGCCGGATACTCCGGTTTGTTCTGGCGCGGCCCGCGCGCCTTCACCGGCGGCGACGTGATCGGCCCCGCGATGGGCGAGCGGGGCGACTGGCTGGCCTTCATCGGCACACACGACGAGGTCGACCGCTCCTCCACGCTGCTGTTCCTGGACGATCCGGACAGCCCCTGCCACTGGTTCGTCCGCAGTGAACCCATCCCCGCCGTCAACCCGTCTCTGGCGTTCGACAAGGAACTGCCGCTGGCATCGGGCGACACCCTGTCGCGCCGCTACCGGATCGTCGTGGCCGACGGCGCGTGGACCCCCGGGCGCCTGACCCGCCATGTCGTGGAACACCCGTGGTGACCCGGCTCCCCGGCAGCGTGGGAGTCTCCGGGCTGACCGTGTACGAGTGGGAGGCCGCCGACGGGCTGTGCGGCGGCACACCACACATGCACCTCGTCTGCTCCGAAGCCTACGTCGTCACCGGCGGCACGGGCAGCGTCCAGACTCTCACCGCCTCCGGCTTCGCCGACACCCCGCTGCACCCCGGTGACGTCGTCTGGTTCACCCCCGGCACGATCCACCGCCTCGTCAACGGCGGCGGTCTGCGCCTCGTGGTGCTCATGCAGAACAGCGGACTCCCCGAGGCCGGCGACGCCGTCTTCACCTTCCCCGCGCCCGTGCTGGCCGATCCCCACGCCTACCGGGCGGCGGCCGCCATGACCGGCAACCGGGCCGCGGCAGCCCGCCGCCGCCGCGACCTGGCACTCGAGGGTTTCCTGGCCCTGCGCGAAGGCGGGCTGCGCGAGTTCCACCTCGCGGCCCATCGCCTGAAAAGAGGGCTCCTGGACGACTGGCGGCTCCGCTGGCGTGACGGCCCCTTGGCCGCGGCCGTCGAAACCGGCCGTCAGCTGGAACGGCTGAAGGCCGGAGACCTTACCCACCTCGGCCACGGCGAAGTGTCGCGACTCGAGCGCCCGCAGCACCCACTCTTCGGCATGTGCGGCCTCCTGCACACCTATGCCGTCCCCGACCCCCCGACACCCCCGTTCCGCGGTTCGTCGGGTTCGCCTCACCTCCGTCCCCCAAAGGAGCTGTCCTGATGCGGTTTCGCCATCCACCCCTGGTCATAAGTCTCGTACTCGCGGTCCTGTCGTCCTTACTCCTCGGGGCCGCTCTCCTCGGCGCCCCGCCCGCCGCCGCGGCGACCGTCGACCCCAGCGCCTCGTACGTTCTGGTCAACCGCAACAGCGGCAAGGCACTGGACGTCTACAACCTGGCGACCAGCGACGGTGCCCGCATCACCCAGTGGACCAGGAACGATCAGAACCAGCAGCAGTGGCAGTTCGTGGACTCCGGCGGCGGCTACTACCGCATCAAGTCCCGCCACTCCGGCAAGGTGCTCGACGTCCACAACAAGTCCACCGCGAACGGCGGCCCGATCGTCCAGTGGGCCGACCTGAACGGTACCAACCAGCAGTGGCGCCTGGCCGACAGCTCGGACGGCTACGTGAGGTTCATCGCGCGCCACAGCAACAAGGCCCTCGAAGTACAAGGCGGCTCCACCGCCGACAACGCGAACATCGTCCAGTACGACGACTGGGGCGGCAGCAACCAGCAGTGGCAGCTCGTCCGGGTCGGCGCCGGCAACCCCGGCACGTGCACTCTTCCCTCGACGTACCGCTGGACATCGACCGGCGCGCTGGCGCAGCCCAGGTCGGGGTGGGCCTCGCTCAAGGACTTCACCGTCGTCCCCCACAACGGCAAGCAGCTCGTCTACGCGACGACGCACGGCGCCGCGGGAACGGGGGCGGGCTGGGGTTCGATGAACTTCACACCGTTCACCAACTGGTCGGAGATGGCCTCGGCCGGCCAGAACACGATGTCGACTTCCGCCGTCGCGCCCACGCTCTTCTACTTCGCGCCGAAGAACGTCTGGGTGCTCGCCTACCAGTGGGGCGCGACCACCTTCTCCTACCGGACGTCGAGCGATCCCACCAACCCGAATGGCTGGTCCGCACCGAAGGAGCTCTTCTCCGGAACCATCGCCGGCTCCGCAACAGGACCCATCGACCAGACGCTCATCGCTGACGGGACGAACATGTACCTGTTCTTCGCCGGCGACAACGGCAAGATCTACCGGGCCAGTATGCCGATCGGGAACTTCCCGGGCAGTTTCGGCACGACCTCCACAGTGGTCATGAGCGATACGACGAACAACCTGTTCGAAGCCCCACAGGTCTACAAGCTCCAGGGCCAGGACCGCTACCTCATGATCGTCGAGGCGATCGGCTCGCAGGGCCGTTACTTCCGCTCGTTCACGGCCACCAGTCTCAACGGCTCGTGGACGCCCCAGGCCGCGACCGAGAGCAACGCCTTCGCCGGCAAGGCCAACAGCGGCGCCACCTGGACCAACGACATCAGCCACGGCGAACTGCTCCGTACCAGCCCCGACCAGACCATGACCGTCGATCCCTGCAACCTGCAGTTGCTCTACCAGGGGCGCAGTCCCAGCTCCGACGGTGTCGACTACGGCCTCCTGCCCTACCGGCCGGGCCTGCTGACACTGCAGCGCTGACACCCTGACACCGGTCCGGCTCCGGTGCGGAGCCGGCTCGGCGGGCTCGGCGGGCTCGGCGGGCTCGGCGGGCTCGGCGGAAGGCCGAGCCCGCCCCTCAGGACCGACCTTCGCCACACGGCCCGTCTTGAGCCACCAGTCGGCGGATCGTGTCCAAGTCCAGCGCCGCGTTCGCCGCAGCGTCGTGGGCCAACTCCTCGTCGTCGAGGAGTACTACCAGCCGGGACCGCGGAAGGTTCGGGTGGCGCGTCGCCGCGGACCTCACGGCATGTTCGGGGTCCTGGGTGAGCCGCTCCACGGCTGCCGGCTCGGTTCCGGGGTCGCGTGCGGCCAACGCCCGGACCTCGGGGTCGTCGTGGTCGGCGAAGGCGGCCAGTCCGTGGGTCGGGAAGTTCGGCCGGGTGGTGAGGTGGCCGCGCTCGCGCCCGGCGTATTCGAGGAAGCTGCGCAGCAGAAGTGGCGCGGGGGCGTCCGGATGGTTCTGGGCCAGCAGGACGCGTACGCCGAGGTCGTCGTCGGCGGCCAGGCGTGCGACGAGGTCCGGTGGCAGCAGGTGGTCCCTGGCTGCCTGCCGGCGGAGCATCGGGTGCTGGGAGTGTGCGTTGCGGCGGACGGTCGTGGGATCCCGTGGCACCTCGGGCGCAGGACAGAAGACGAAGGGATGGTCCATGGGGACCCGGTAGTCGATCCGGGCCCGCTCCTCCTCGCTCAGTGCGGGGTGGAGGGACACGGCCAGCCGCACGTCGGGGTGAACGTCCGTCATGAGCGTGCGGAGCTCGGCCGGCTCCAGGTCGGCGCGGTACGCCACCCGCGTGCGCACGTCCGGATCCGGATCGGCGACGAGTGCGCGGCGCTCGGCGGGTCCGAGGTCTGCGCGTCGCGCGATGTGGCCCCGTATCTCCGGATCCGAGTCGGCGGCCAGGAGGACCACCGCGTCGGGAGGGAGTGTGGGGTTGACGGCGATCATCGCCCTGTCCTCCTTGCCGACGGGCCTGGCGAGGACACCCTCCACCACGGCTCTGGTGAGGGGGCGGTGGAGCAGCAGGTCGGTGCGGGCGTGGCACGGCCGGTCAGGGAGCGCACTCTCCACCCACGCCGGATCCTGACGGCGCGCGTACCGCTGAGCCTTCTCCCGGACCTCGCGGTCGGGATCCGTGAGGAGGGCGGCCCGCGTGTCCGCGGACAGTGATGTCCACCCGTCGACCCCCCAGAGGCGGACCTTCGCGATCGGATGGGTGGGCATGGATAGGCGCAGTTCGGTGGAGATCTGCTGGTAGAAGGGACCGCCCAGGAGTTCGTCGTCGTACGTGCTGATCATGTGGACGACGGCGTCGTCGGGCAGGGGCCTGGGCCGGTCGGCGCCGGCCACCCGCAGTCCCTCGGCCAGGTGGGCGCGGACGAACCACTCGGGATCATCCACCAGCCGAGCCCGCTGGGCCGGATCGACATGGGGGTTGCGGGCGAAGAAGCTGCGGGTGCGGGTGTCGGGGTGCTCGATCACGGCGTCGACGACGGCGTCGGGCAGGATCCGGTCCCGGCACAGCACCATCCGTGCGGCAAGCGGAGCGTCGGAGAGCAGCCGCAGGAGGATGCTCTCCGGCACGGACGGATTGAGAGCCAGCCCGGCGAGTCGACGGGTGGGGAGATCGGCGTCCGCCCAGATCTGCTCAGGCGTAGGCATGCCTTGTACCCCCAGGTGTGTCAACCGGCCTCGTGAAGAGTTGGCCCACGACCATATCCGCTGGTGGTCGACGTGCTGGCCGGCACCATGGCCCCACCACGTCCACGGCACCGCCGCCCGGGCAAGGAGCAACAGGCCGCCGTCGCCGCGGGCGTTGTGATTCGCCTGACGGCCCGGCCGAGGTGCGGCGGCACCGCAGGGGATCGCAGGTAGTCTGCGGCGGTGCGCACGGTCGAGGTCCTGTTGGACGAGACGGCAGAGCTGGCGGTCCGGGAGGCCTGGCGGCTGCTGGCGGATGCGGGGCTGCCGAGTCAGGCGCGCCACCGTTCACCGACGAACCGCCCGCACCTCACGCTGGCCGCCTGCCCGGAGCTGACGGCCCCGATTCGCTGGGAGCTCGCCGAGGTGGCCGCCGCCCTGCCGTTGTCGGTGCACTTCACCGGCGTGGTCCGTTTCGAGCGGCCCACCTCGGTGCTGGCCTGGGCGCTGGACTGCGACTCGGTGCTCGCCGGCTTGCAACGCCGGGTGTGGGAGGCGGTGGCCTCGGACAGCCCGCCCGCGACCCTCAACCCCTTCCACGAACCCACGCGCTGGAGCCCGCACATCACCCTCGGCCGCACCCGGCGGGCCGGCGCCTTCGCCGGCCGGCGGATCCCCGAACTGCTGCCGGCGCCGCCGCTGTCCGCGCGGCTCACCACCCTGCGCAGCTACGACACCGAGACCGGCGCCCTGGAGGTACTGGAACCCCGTCCTTGAGAAGGCGTCATCGGAGCGTTCAGTAGTCGCCGTCTACGCTCTTCAGATGCAGCGCAGTGATGTCACGCGGGACGACGGCACATGGGTGGGCCTGTCCCTGGACGTACCGGACCACCACCAGCCGGAGCTGTGCGTTTTCAGTGCCGGGCCACGGCTGCTGATTTCCCAGCTGTCGCGGCCCGTGCTGCTGGCCGTCGTCGAAGAGCCGCTACAAGGTGTGGACTTCTGGCGTACCGACGCATACCGCTCCTTCGTCCCACCGCTGCGTGCCGACGTGGGGCGTGCCCTGTCGGGCAGCCCGGAACAATGGGCCCGCCGCTTCGCGCGATACCTCAGCGACTCGCCGGGAAGCCCCCTGCACGGGGGCAGATGGCTGCTCGCACGCGAGAGTCCGCTCCCGCGCTGGCGTCCCGCTGCCACTTCGCACGGCGAGTACTGGAGCTCAATGCTCGTCGAGGGCCATCCGGACGGGTACGTCGACTGGTATTTCCACTCCACATCGTTCGAGGTACTGCCGCTGCGGCCCATGCCCGGGCCGGGCGACAGCCGGGTCAAGGCGTACCGTAAGCAGGCCCGTGACGGGACGCTCCCACCCGTTCTGTTGTGGTGGGTCAGTGGTCTGGACTGTCATCTGATCCTGGACGGTCACGCACGACTCGCCGCCGCGATCGCCGAGTCCATCGAGCCTCCGCTGCTGCAACTGCACCGCACGGCGCCGCGTGACGACCTGGCCGAACGTATCGATGACGCGGTGGGCTCTTACGAGCACGAACTGAGCCGTTTCGCCGAACTCCGAGCCCTCCACGGTCCCACCGTCCCGGACGGCGCGGCCACCGCCGGCCCACAGCTCGCCCGCCTCCTCCACGAACTGAACACCGCGGCACAGCCGACCTGGGCCTGGCCGCTGCCCGGAGGGGAGGGCCAGTGGCGTCGCATCGCACGCGAGGCCACCGCCGGCAAGGGCTGGCCTCGTACCTGAATCCTGCCGCATCACTCCCGCCCGCCATCACTTTGCGCATGTGCGTCGAGACGCCGACCACCCGAAGGCCGAACGCCGGGAACAACTGATCCGGTCGGCGCGGTTGCATCGACCGGGGGACCGGCACCGCACAGGCGGGCAACACGAAGAGCACAAGGTCGTTCCTCAGCAGGATCTGGATCCGGTTCCCAGGATCGCCGTACGCACACCGCACACTCGGACCAAGACTTATCCCTTGCAGGAGGACTGTTACATGACTGACCGGCCCTTGACGCTCATGGCAGTACACGCCCACCCCGACGACGAGGCCACCGGAACCGGAGGGATCCTCGCGCGGTACGCGGCGGAAGGCATCCGGACGGTTCTCGTGACGTGTACCGACGGTGGTTGCGGCGACGGACCGGGGGGTGTCAAGCCGGGAGATCCCGGGCACGATCCGGCAGCGGTCGCCTTGATGCGCCGCCAAGAACTTGAGGCGAGCTGTGACGTCTTGAAGGTCAGCGATCTGGAGATGCTGGACTATGCCGACTCCGGGATGATCGGCTGGCCGAGCAACGACGCTCCCGGATCCTTCTGGCAGACCCCGGTGCAGGAAGGCGCGGCCCGCCTCGCCGAACTGATGCGGCATTACCGGCCCGACGTGGTCGTCACCTACGACGAGAACGGCTTCTACGGCCACCCCGACCACATCCAGGCCCACCGCATCACCATGGCGGCGCTGGAGATGACCGGGCTGACACCGAAGGTGTACTGGACCACGATGCCCCGCTCGATGATGGCTCGGTTCGGCGAGATCATGCGCGAGTTCCATGAGGACATGCCGGAGCCGGACCCTGCCGAGACCGCCGCGATGGCCGAGATCGGCCTTCCCGACGATCAGATCACCACGTGGGTGGACACCACCGCGTTCAGCGGTCAGAAGTTCGACGCGTTGGCCGCGCACGCCAGTCAGGGCGAGAACATCTTCTTCCTCAAGATGGGCAAGGAGAGGTTCGGCGAGTTGATGGGCGTGGAGACCTTCCTGCGCGTCCAGGACGCCACCGGCTCGGCTGTTCCCGAGAACGATCTCTTCGCCGGACTGCGCTGATCCGCCCGTCCGGCCGCCGGGGCACCTGCAAGCTGCCCGGCGGAAACCTGCGAGCTGGAACGCGCTGGGTGAGGTGGATGGCCTCGTCCAGCAGGTCGGGGGCGCCGGGGTCTGCGGTGCTGCAGGCCGAGAGGTCGTGCTGCTCAGCGCGGACCTCGCAGGCCCTCACCCGCGCGTCCGCGCTGGGTGGGTGGGCTCTGCTGTACGCGCCACTGACGGTGTGGTGGTGGCCCGCCGCGCCGGTGGCGGGCGTGCTCGCTCGGACCAGTGAAGGGGGCAACGGCCAGGGCGTGCCTTTCGGTTCGCGGACACGACTGACGACGCGCCTCATGTGGCCGCGTCTCACGTCAGGTTGTCGAACTTGCCGAGGAAGGCACCGACCACCGCCCCGACGGCCCCGACGGCGAAGAGGAGGCCGATTCCGAGGACGAGAACAACCAGGACGGCGTCCCGGATCCGCCGGCCCCGCGACTGCAGCGGAAGTACGCGGCCGGGGTCGCGTGGATCGTACGCCGCCTCGATGCTCCAGGCCGGGACGGAGTGCCGCACGGTGCGGACCGCGCCGCCCGGATCCGTGTACGCGTACCGGCCGGGCTGGTCCCGGAGGCGGACGGCGGCCGTCCGGACTCCGTGCTTCCGCAGGTACCGCTCCTCGACCGGTGCGTAGGCCAGAAACGCGCCGAACGTGAGGATCAGTATCCCGAAGAAGCTGGACGGGATGATGAGGATCATGGCGGCGGGGTGTCCCCCGAACCCCACGAGCACGCACGAGCCGATGGCCAGCAGGGTCGCGACGAGCGCGCCGCGCTTCATCCCGCGAAGCCAGTTCCGGTAGCTCGGCTGGTACAGGCGCTCGCCCCAAACGAGGTCCGCGCCGTCGATCGTCTCCGTCTCCTCGCTCCGCCCTGGCAGAGCCGCGTTCACGGCGTCGGTGAAGGCGACGGCGGCTGCGGCATCCACCACGTCCCAGACCCGGTAAACGTGCGTCTTGTCCGTGGTAGGCGCGGCGATCAGCTCAATCGTGACGGACTGCCCCTCGGCGCGTACACGTCTGATGGCCTTCAGCAAGATGTGCGTCTGCTCGTGCGGACGGCGCACGATCAGCACATCGTTCTCCACGAGGGCGACGGTGCCCTTGCCGGCGTGGAGAACGGGTATGTGGGAGGTGATCGACATGTGCGTGATGGTAGGGGTCGGAGTCGGCGCCCGGGAGCTGTTTGAGTGCACCGGCTTGATGCCCTGTCGTAAGGGTTCGGCTGCTCACGCCGGGACACCATGCAGGCCGAACCGACCGTGCTGCCGCAGTTCGCCCTGGACGGGACGGCCCTCTGTGCGGCTCTCGCCCTGACCGTCGCCCTGGGGGGCTTGCAGGGCACTCGCGGCGCCGCTCCGCGCTTGCTCGTCACTGACCCACGCTCTTGAGCGCCGACCGGTCGTCAGCCCTCATCCGGTGTGGGGGGTGTGTCGTCGTAGGGGTCGACGGGTGCCGGGATCTCCTCGACGACGCTCGCGTCGAGCGCGGGGCGGACGCCTTCGGATCCCGCTGGGCCGGTCGGGCGCCACGTGCCTGTCACGGTCACCCAGGCGTCGGCCTCCGGAGCGCGGGCGCCATGCACCTCGACCTTGAGTACCCCGGCGTCTGCGGCACAGCACTGGATCAGCAGTCGGCTGAGGTACCACTTTCCGTCTTCCCCGGGCGTGACGAATCCGGTCATGCGGACGGTGCGGCCCCGAAGCGAACCCCTGGTGTCGTAGACGGCGCGGGAGCTGAAGTCCCGCAGGGACAGCGGGAGGGGGTTGCCGTCCGCCAGTGCAGGAAAGGTGCCCGCGAGTGAGTCGGTCTGGATCTCGTCGCGTGCGGCGGTGTACGAGCCGAGCGCGGGAGGCGCGAAAAGCAGGAGCAGCACAGCGGGCACGTAGAGCAGCCAGGCGACGCGCGGGCCGTGCGTGTGGTCGTGGCCGTCCGCCTCACCGTCGGGGTGGCTCTCGTAGTGGTGGCCGTCCGCAACTTCTTCCGAGCGTCGTTCGCGTACGAACGCACGGGTCTCGCGTACGGCCGAGGCCAGGCCGAGGGCGAGCACCAGAAGCCCGGTGGCGACCAGCAGGGGCCGCAGTCCCGCCTTCACGTACCGCAGGTACAGCTCGCTCAGGAGGGAGATGCGCAGGACGGCGGCGCCCAGCAGTACGAGCAACAGGGCCTGGAGCCGGGCCTTCACAGCAGCCACCACCCGACGAGAAGGCTCGACAGCACGGCCACCACGAAGGTGGCTGCGGAGAAGCGGACGGCGAAGGCCCGCCCGAAGGTGCCGGCCTGCAGAGCGATGAGTTTCACGTCCACCATCGGGCCCACCACCATGAAGGCGAGCCGGGCGGTGGGTGAGAACCCGGTGAGGGAAGCCGCTACGAAGGCGTCCGCTTCGGAGCAGACCGCGAGCACCACCGCAAGGACGGCCAGCGCCAGGACGGACAGCCAGGGTGAGCCGGAGACGGCGTCCAGTATCGACTGCGGCACCATGACGTTGAAGGTCGCGGCGGCCATGGCGCCCACGACCAGGAAGCCTCCTGCGTGCAGGAAGTCGTGCTGGAGTCCGCCGCTGAACTGCTCCCACTTACCGGCCTGCGGTGCGGCTTCCCGCGGCTTGCGCAGTTGCAGCCACTCCGGTCTGCCCACGGCCAGCCACAGCCAGCCCATGGTCACGGACACGGCCAGTGACGCGACGAGCCGGGCGAGCACCATCTCGGGGCTGCCCGGGAAGGCGACCGCCGTGGCCACCAGGACGACCGGATTGATGGCAGGTGCGGACAGGAGGAAAGCCAAGGCGGCCGCCGGGGCGACGCCGCGCCCCATCAGGCTGCCCGCCACCGGCACCGAGGCACACTCGCAACCCGGCAGCACGACACCGGCGGCACCCGCCACGGGCACGGCCAACCCCGGATTGCGCGGCAGTACCCGGTTGAAGACGGAAGGTGGAACGAAGGCGCTGATCGCCGCTGAGACGAGCGTGCCGAGCAGCAGGAACGGCAGTGCCTGCACCGTGATGGCTACGAAGACGGTCCGCCATGCCCGGAAGGCGGGGGTGTCCAGGTGGAACAGGAGGTCGGGCCCGATCACCATCACCACCGTGGCGATCAGCAGCAGAACGCCGACGGTAAGCGCGACGGCCAGGCCGCGTGCTATCAGCCGCAGCCATCCGACAGGTCCGGCTCTCCCGGAGACCCGGTCTTCCACACGCACTTCGCCCACCCCTTGGAGAAGAGGCAAGGCTACGGGGCGGCGCGCCCCCGGCCATGCCGAAGAGCATGTTGTCAGAAGCCGCAGGCCGTCGCGCCGTCGGGTCGTCTCGTAGGGCCGGCATCGCCCGCCCCTGCAAGGCCGTCCTGAACGACGGCCTGCAAGCTCGTCGAGTCCGCTCAGCGGCGGTGGCGGTCCGTGAACGCACCCCATTCCGTCCCCTGGTCTGTGCCGAAGCCCGCTCCGAACGGGACCAACTCCATGAGGCGTGCCCCTACGGTCACGGCATAGGGTCTGGTGGACCATGACCGACCACCACACCTACGGCACCAGCACCCACGCCGCCGACGAGCTGGTTCAGCTGGTCAGCGACTGCCTCGGACTGGTCTTCACCGAGCGCGACAGCGACTTCCGGGGCGTCTACCACCTTGCCGGCGTACCGAACGGGCGAATCGAGATCCAGCCCAACTCGATCCCCGGCGACGACGGTGAAGACGACCTCTACTCCTCGGAACATCCGGCGGCCCACATGCTGCTGCTGACCACCACTGCAATACCTGACCCCGCTCTGCAGGCCCGCCTGGGCACTATCGAAGGGCTCGTCCACCTGCAGCACGAGGCAACGTGAACCACTACGGCCCACTACGGCTCACTACGGTCGCGAGTCCGCCGGCGGCAACAGGTGCTGCCGTGAGAGGCGAGGGACAGGTCCTGCCCCGTCACCAGACGTCGGCGGCGTTCAGATCGTGGTGACCGGTACGAGGGTCAGGTACGCCATGCCGAGGATGTTGCGGTAGCCGTTGGCCCAGGTAGACCGCTGTCGGTCGACTCGTTCTCGGGTTTCGGCCGCGAGGGGGTGGTCCGGGTGACTGGCGAGCCAGAGCTCTGTGTCATGGCGGTAGCCGGACTCGAACTCCTCCCATTCCTCCCGGCTGGCCGATTCGATCCAGACCGGTCGGAAGCCCGCTTCGACAGCGAGGTCGACAAGCGGCCCGAGCGTCAGGTGGTCGCCTGCGTGCGCCCCGGGCCACATCGCCGCTAGTTCCACGTCCGTCGGACAGCGCTCCCAGAATCCCTCACCGAGAAGGACACGCCCGCCGGGGCGGACCAGACGGCGCAGCTCGCGCAGAACAACACCGGGATCGTACGGCTGCCCGGGATCGCACAGCGCCTGGCCGGACCCCAAGCAGAGCACCACGTCCGCAGGGCCGCGTGACGTGCCGAGGGCCGACTCCTCCGCGAACTCGACCCGCTCGGAGAGTTCGCGCTCCTTTGCGACCTCCCGGCCCCTGGCCAGGTCTTCCGCATTGATGTCGAGGCCCACGCCCGTCGACCCTGAGACCGACTCCAGAACACGGAGCAGTAGTTCCCCCCAGCCGCAACCGATGTCCAGGACGGTCGCGGGTGCGACGGTGGCGAGCCGCGCGACAATGCGCTCGGCGCGGTCTTCGGCGAGCGGCCCATGGAAAGTGAGACCGCCGAGACGCGGGAGATGGTCGGAAGCTGTCATGGGGCAGACGTTAGATCTTTCCGAGGGGTAAGCCGAACGAATTAGCCGCAGTTCGTCCGGCCTCGGCAGGGCGCCGCAGGCTGTGGCGGGCTTCCCCGTTCGGGCTCCGGGCGGCGTCGCGACCTGAACATCCCCACCGCAGAAGGGGAGCCTCCCCGCTGACAGCGGTGCTGATCCGAACCGGTTACGAGTTTGGCCGGCGGGCCGTGCCGAAGCGCCGCTCACGAGGGCTCCGAGCCCCGGGGCTCATACAGGCGTACCGCCAGGGCAGCGATGTCGTCGTCAAGGCGCCCTCTGCTGTAGCGGAGGAGATCTCGGTGCAGAGCCTTGAGCAGTTCGCGGGGCGGTGTCGGGGGCTGTCGGCGCATCCAGGCGGCCAGTGGGAAGAACTCGCCGTCGCGGGCGCGGGCCTCGGCGATCCCGTCGGTATAGAGAAGAAGGAGGTCGTTGGGCCCAAAATCGAAGGTTTCCACGCTGTAGTGGTCACCGATCAGCTCCGCGAGGCTGAGCAGTGGCGAGGGCGTGGCGGGGTCGAGCGCCTGGACTTCCCCACGGTGCAGGAGCAGCGGCGGGGGATGCCCGCAGTTGAGGATGTCGATGCGTCTGCCTCCGTGCGGGATCTCGACGAGGAGGGCGGTGGCGAAGCGCTCCATCGGCCCTTCGGGGGGAAAGGCGGCGTTGTAACGGGTGCTGCTGGCGTCCATCCGACGTGCGACGTTGACCATGTCGGTCTCGCCGTAGGCCGCCTCACGGAAGGCGTTGACGATCGCCGCGGCCGCCCCCACTGCCGGCAGGCCCTTGCCGCGTACGTCACCGATGAGCAGCCTGACCCCGTAAGGAGTGTCGACCACCTCGTAGAAATCTCCGCCGATACGGGCCTCCGCCGCGGCCGCGAGATACAGGGACTCGATCTCGATAGTGCCGAAGCGGCGTGGCAGAGGGCTCAGCACCACCTGCTGCGCCGCTTCGGCGACGAGACGTACCTGAAAGAGCGTGCGTTCCCGCTGGAGCCGGACGTGGCTTCCGTACGCGGCGGCCACGGTGACCGCGATGATGCCCGCAGCCGTCCACCACGTCCCCAGATCGGGGAAGACGAAACTGAGGCCGATCATCAAAAGGAGGCAGACCGTCCCGAGCAGGACAGTGGGAAGTACCGGCCACATGGCAGCGGCGAGGGCCGGCGCGGCGGGCAGAAGGCGGCTGAAGGCCATTTCCGGCGGAGTGGCGTATGCCAGGGCGGCGATCACGACGGTCAGGATGACCGGCGACAGCCGCACAAGCCTTCCCGGACCGGAGCGCCTGCGGAGCTGCGGCCGTCCGGACTCGATCACAAGCAACAGAATATCCGGGCAATGGGGACATAGCGCTGTGGAGAGCCCGAGCGGCTCTTCATCCGCGTTGCGGAGGTTGACCCCGCACGCCGGCGCCCCCGTCCAGCCGCCCGGGCCCGGGCGCCGAGTCCTGGTCGGCGCTCGCCGCGACGGCCGCAGCGGGCCCTTGAGGATGCCGTACGGACGTGGCGGCCCTCGACCTCACTGCCTCACTGCCGAGCGGTCGAGCCACATCCAGGACGCCTTCACCGCAGTGGCCGGCCGTGCCCCGCGACCTTGACCGCGCTGATCGGGAGGCCGGCGACGGACGGCGCCCGGCGCGGGGCCGAGCAGCAGGTGCACCGCTCGCATGAGCAGAGGAAATCGACGTCTAGGAATCCCTTGCAGCGGAAGGAGCACCGCCCGCCAGACCAGACCGACGTAGTCCTGAGCAGACCGTAGTAAATGGACCGGCCGCTCTCCGACTGCCGACACCACCTCCGCCCCGAGTCCTGCGGCGAGTCTGTGCGCACCACCGTCCGGGCGGTCGGCACGCGACCTCAGCCGTCCTCCAGCAGCTGTTCCGTCCAGATGGTCTTGCCGGCCGCCGTGTACCGGCTGCCCCAGCGATGGGTGAGCTGTGCGACGAGGAACAAGCCTCGGCCGCCCTCGTCGGTCACCTGCGCCCGGCGCAGATGCGGCTGCGTCTGGCTCGGGTCGGAGACCTCGCAGATCAGCACGCGATCCTTGATCAGCCGCAGGCCGACCGGACCGCCCGCGTAGCGGATGGAGTTCGTGACCAGCTCGCTGACGATCAGCTCCGTGGTGAAGACGAGATCCTCCAGTCCCCAGGCGGTCAGCTGGTCCGAGACGAGCTCGCGGGCCCGCCCGACGAGGGAGGGCGTGGCGTGCAGTTCCCACACGGCGGTGGCATCGGCGGACACTTCTCTGACCCGCACCACCAGCAGCGCTAGGTCGTCGTCCGGCGGCTCGTGCAGCAGGGCGCCGAGGATGCCGCGCCCGATCTCGGTGACGTGTCGCCCACTGTCGGCGCCGTCCCGCACACCCGCCCTGACCGCCTCCAGCTGCCGCGCCGACCGGTCGCTGTCCCGGGCGAGCGCTCCGCCGCAGAAGGCCAGTACATCGCCAGGTCCCAGCGCCAGCTCCACCGGTTCGAACGGCTGCCCGCCGGTGCCCAGAACCGGACCAGGGCGGTACGTCACCGTGCCGCTGCCACTCCGTCCAGTGGCGGCCAGCACGGGCGGCGGGTGGCCCGCGCTGGCCAGCACGCAGCTACGGGACACCGGGTCATAGGTGGCGTACAGACAGGTGGCACCGGTCAGCGCGCTCGGCGCGTCCGCGTCCGGCTCCTGGCGGTCGTCGTCCTCGATGAAGCGCACCACGAGATCGTCCAGGTGAGCCAGCAGTTCGTCCGGGGTGAGGTCCAGATCGGCCAGGGTCTGTACGGCCGACCGCAGACGCCCCATCGCCGCCGTGGCGTTGAGGCCGTGTCCGGCCACCGTGCCCATGACGAACGCGAGCCGCGTCGAGGGGAGTCGGATGACGTCGAACCAGCTGCCGCCGATGGCCGCGGTCGTGGCAGCGGGCACGTAGACCCCGAAGGTCTCCGCTCCGGTGACGTCCATGACGGGCTTCGGCAGAAGGCTGCGCTGCAGGGCCTCTGCGGTACGGCGCTCGCGGGTGTACCGGCGGGCGTTGTCCACGCTGAGTGAGGTCCGGGAGCCGATCTCCTCGGCGAGGACCGCGTCCTCCTGATCGAACGGGCGGCGCTCCGCCGTGCGCCACAGGACCAGGGCGCCGAGGACCGTGCCGCGTGCCTGCAACGGCACCAGCATGAAGGAGGCAGCCCGGGGCGGAAGGATCAGCCGTACGCGCTCCTCCTCGCCCGCGAGCACTGCGCGGAGCTCGCTCAGGTCGGGGATGAAGACCGCGGAGCCCCCGCGCAGATGGATGCTCTCGACGCTCTGCAGGCGGATGGTGTCGCCCACGGAATAGCTCTCCACCGGCCATCGGCCGTCGGCGGCCTTCACGGCGACGCGTCGCATCGGCGCTCCGGTGACCAGCTCCTCCGGTTCTTCACCGCGCAGCACGGGTTCGGTCAGGTCGACGGCCACGAGGTCGGCGAACGCGGGGACGAGCAGTTCTGCCAGATGCTCGGCGTCGCGCACCATGTCGAGGGAGCTGCCGATCTGTGCGGCGGCCGCGTTGAGCAGCGCCAGCCGCTCCGCGGAGCGCTGGTCCTCCGGCGGCGGGGGTGGTGCCCGGCGGACGTCGCCGGCTACGGCGACCGGTACGGGGTGGTCCGGGTCGGCGGGGCGCAGGCGCAGCAGGAACCGCGCCGACGAGCCCTCCATCAGGGCGATGATGTCGACGTCGGCCTCCAGCTGTCCGCCGTCCGGCCGCAGCATGCGGGCACGAGCGGTGCGCCTGGCACCTCCCACGGCTCCGGCGACGAGGTTGGCCCAGAGGCCGGGGTCCTCGAAGAGCAGTTCCGCGTCCTGCTGCTCGGCGGGGCCACCGATCGACCAGGAAGCGCCCAGGAGCGTTGCCGCCGAACGTGTGCCCGTCAGGACCTTGCCGGCGGCGTCGAGCACCAGAACAGCCGTGGGGAAGTCCGCTGCGGCGGGTTGTCCCGAGCCGTTGTCGCTCACTCGTGTCTCACTCCGGCAGGGTCGGGGCGCACCTGATCTCATTGAACACCCAGCGCGCGGCGTGCGCGCGCCGGCGGCGGAGGGCAGCGCGTCACCTGCCAGTAGCACCGTCCAGGGCAGCGGACGGGTGGGCGTTGCCCGTAGGTGCTTGGCACTGGACGGGTTGTTTGCCCGCTGCGGCTTCACGGCTCACCGGCCTGGTGCATGGGCGGGTGTGCCACCCGGTGGCGCGACGGGTGGTAGTCGGACACACCACCTGGGTGGGCGACAGCGGCGGTGCCCAGGGCATCGAGAGCAGGGGTGCCAGGCGGCTGACGAGGCCAGAACGGTCGTGCTGCGCTGTTGGTCGTAACCCTTCCGTTCGAAGCGTTGCCCCAGGGGCGGCGGTCGGTTCCACGGGGGCGCGGAGGTCATGGCCGAGTGCCGAAGCGTTCCGGTGCGCGCCGGGTCCACCCGTGGACGAGCGCCAGCACGCTCAAGCCGAACATCAGGGCACCGAGGGGTACATGGAGCGAGGGCATGTGCGCGATGCCCAGCACTACCTGCACCGAAGCGAGTACGAGGAAGCCCGACGCGTACAGGATCGGGCGGGGCGCACCGCCGCCCGGCCGCCAGGCCAGCACAGCGGCGAGGACGTACATCATTGATGCGCCGTACATCACGCGCGATCCGACGTCGTGCAGCACCGCACCGTAGGACGAGGACAGAAGCATTCCGGCGGTGACCGCCTGGAAGAAGAGGGACACGGTCTGCAGAGCGATCGCGGCCCGCACGAAGGTGAGTTTGTTGCCCTGTACCGCTGCCGTTTGTATGGCCATGACGTGGCCTCCTCATCTGCCTTACGGCGGTGGATCGGTAGTGTCCTGGTACTCCGACGATGTGGGCCCGCGAAATGTGAGGCCGAGCGCAGGCTCACATTTCGGCGCGGTGTCTCGTCGAAGTGGCGGGCGCGGAAGCGGACGAGAAGAATCCAGGGAGCCGTCGCGAGCATGAGCACCTCATCCGAACCTCGCCACGACCGGTCCGAGCCGGCCCTGAGCGAGATCGTCGGCGAGCGGCGACACCTGATGAATCTCGCCTACCGGCTGCTCGGTTCGCTGGCCGAGGCCGAGGACGCTGTGCAGGAGACCTTCAGTCGCTGGTACGCGCTGTCACGACCGCAGCAGGAAGCCATCGAGTCTCCCGCGGCCTGGCTGACGACGGTGGCCGGGCGCATCTGTCTGGACGTGCTGGGCTCTGCGCGGGTCCGGCGCGAGCGTTACGTCGGCGAATGGATACCGGAGCCGCTGCCCGACCGTACGGAATGGCTCGGCGGGCCGGCGGGCGGCGGGGCGGAGTTGGCCGACCCCGCCGACCAGGTCACCCTGGACGAGTCGGTGAACATGGCCTTCCTCGTCGTACTGGAGGCGATGACGCCGGCCGAACGCGTGGCGTTCATCCTGCACGACGTCTTCCGGTATCCCTTCGCCGAGATCGCCGATGTCGTCGGCCGGACGCCTGCGGCCTGCCGGCAGCTGGCGTCCTCGGCCCGTCGGCGCATTCGCGCGGCGCAGCCTCCCGTAGCCGTATCGGCCGGCCAGGCCGGCCTGGTGCGGGGTTTCAAGGAGGCGTGGGAGGCACGGGACATCGAGGCCCTGGTCGACCTCCTCGACCCCGACGCCACGATGATCGCCGACGGCGGAGGTCTGGTCGGCACCGTCCTCCGCCCGGTCGAGGGCAGTGAGCGCATCGCCCAGTACCTGATCCACATCGCCGACAAAGCCCCTGGGCTGACGCTTCTGGAGCGGATGGTCAACGGCGGGCCCGGCCTGGTCGCCCAGCACGTCGGCGTCACGGTGACCGTGGCAGCGTTCAGCCTCACCGGCGACCGTATCGCTCGCATCTGGGCGATCCGCAACCCGGAGAAACTCCGTCCATGGACCTCTCTGGGGCAGCGGTGATGTGACGTCAGCCGTGGTCTCGGGCAGGCCCCGCGGCCTGGCCGGCGTCCGGTTCCAACTCTCTGTGCTGCCCTGAGCCCGGCCCAGGGCGACACCTCTCCGTCATGTTCCGCCACCCTGGACACAACCCTTCGTACACCTCATGAGTCACATCACCGCGAACCTTCGCTCTCATTGCCCTCTTCGACTACGGGAGTTCCACCGTGCGTGCACGCACCCTGGCCGCCACCGCCGCCGCAGCGGCCCTCACCGCCGCCGGCCTGACCCTGCCACTCGCCGGGACCGCCGCGGCTGCAACGACCCCGCGGTTCGACTTCAACGGCGACGGATACGCGGACATCGCGGTCGGCATGCCCAACGCCACGGTGGACGGCAAGGCCAAGGCCGGCTCCATCAGCGTGATCTATGGCGGCCCGCAGAGCCCGAGCCATTCCTCCGGCGTCATCAGCCAGGCTGAGGCCGGCATACCCGGCACGCCCGAGGCGGGGGACCGCTTCGGGTCCTCCGTGGCGCCCGTCGACGTGAACGGCGACGGCGTCTTCGAGCTCGTCGTCGGCGCCAGCGGCGAGTCGCTCACCTCCGAGCAGCTCAAGGACGAAGGCACCATCACCGTCCTGGACGGCTCGGGGTGGAACGTCAAGGGCACCACCGTTGCCAGGGGCGCGGGCGAGTTCAGCAGCATCGGCCGCACCATCGCCACGGGCGACTACGACGGCGACGGCGACACCGACCTCGCGTACGGCGAGAACGGCGAGGAGAGCGGCTCGCTGCGGTTCCGCCCGGGCCCGCTCACCGCGGACCCCGTGACCACCACCACCCTGCGCCGCTACAGCATGGGCGGCGCCACCCGCGACCTGGCCACCGGCGACTTCGACGGCGACGGCCGGGACGACCTCGCCGCGACCTGGCAGGGCATGGAGGGCTCCGGCACCTTCATCACCCGCTGGGACGACCAGGCCAAGCCGGCCCAGTGGTACGCCGACGCCGACCGGGGCAGCTCGCTCGCCGCCGACGACTTCGACCGGGACGGCACGGACGACCTCGCCGTCGGCCTCGTGCAGCCCAACCCCGAGTCGCCGACAACGCATTGCGAGGACCGGCTCGGCGGTGCGGTGCTCCTGCTCAAGGGATCGAAGACCGCGACCTTCGGCACCGACAGCGAGTGCATCACCCAGTCGAACCCGGAGGTGGGCGGCACCGCCGAGGAGGGCGACGACTTCGGTGCCGCGCTGGCCGCGGGCGACCTGAACGGCGACAGCCGTCCGGAGCTGGTGGTCGGCGTGCCCGGCGAGGACGTGGGCACCGTCAAGGACGCGGGCGGGTACGTCACCATGAACGGCACGGAGCACGGCCTCTACGGCGGCCTGGCCCGCAGCCAGAGCACCACGAACATGCCGGGCACGGCCGAGGCCGGCGACCGTTTCGGCGCCCAGGTGGCCGTCGGCGACTACAACCGCGACGGACTGTGGGACACCGCGGTCAGCGCACCCGGAGAGAACGATGGTGAGCCCCGCTCGGGTGGCGTCTGGTTCGCGCCGAGCAGCACGGAGGAGACGTACCCGCAGGGCAAGTCGCTGACCCCGTTCGGCTTCGCGCTGCCTCACGGGGCGATCAAGTACGGCGAGGTGCTCGGCCTCTGAGGTCTTCTCTCCCAGTGGGGCTTGATGTCTCCTCCGCCACCCACCGTCGTTCCGGCGACCTGGTACGTGCTCCGCATCGAAACGGGGGTACCGGCCAGGTCATGACACTTGAGCATCCCGCTGAGCGCGGTGGAAACGAGCGCGGTCGCTTCGCGCATCTTGCGGAGAAGTCTTCGAACTTCACGAGCAGCCCCACGTTCTTCGGGCTGTGCCTGCTCCTCGTCGGCGTCGTCATCGGCGCGCATGCGGCCAAGGTTCCGATGGCCTGGATGATGCTCGCCGGTGAGTCGATGACCGCGGTGACCCTGCTGCTCCTGGCTCTCCTCAAGAACAGCGAACGGCGAGCCGAACACGCCATTCAGCGGAAGCTCGACGCGATCGCCGCTGCTCTGATCGAACTGCAGGAAGGCGATCCGGGTCCCGCCCAGCGGGACCTGCAGGAGGCGATACGCGTGGAGGACCAGACGTGAGTGAGCCTCGGTACGCCACGCTTCTCCTTCCGTGCGATGCAAGTCAGCAGTCCCTACGACGATGACCCACACCTGATGGTGGTACCGGCAGGGCCCCGACCGTCCGCGGACGGTCGGGG